>JAKBHQ010000019.1 GCA_021836665.1 Thermoplasmata archaeon | reverse complement strand
TAATCCGATGCCCCCCGATACGGCCCCAGCAAGATCGGTGATAATGTCCCCAAAGAGATTATCAGTGACTACCACGTCATACCGACTGGGGTTTTCCACTAAATAGATGCAACTTGCGTCGACGTGATTGTAAGCCACCTCTACTGCTGGGTAAGAAGCAGACACTTCGTCGAAAGTCCTCTGCCACAGGTCGCCCGAATAAGTCAGTACGTTGGTTTTATGGACCAAAGTTAGATGTTTCTTCGGTCTCTTTGCCGCCAGATCGAACGCATACCTAACTACCCGCTCCACTCCAAATCGAGTATTTACCGATCCCTGAGTCGCTACTTCATGGGGCGTCCCCTTGCGGAGAAACCCACCTTCACCAGCGTATGTACCTTCGGTATTCTCTCGAACCACCACCATGTCACAAACCTTATTAGCGGCGAGTTCATGAGGGTTTGGGGAGAGAAATGGGCGGTGATTCACATATAGGTCGAGTTCAAACCTTAATTTCAAGAGTAATCCACGTTCCAATATCCCAGAGGGAACCTCTTTGGAGCCAATGGCCGGTCCGATAGCGCCCAAGAGTATTGCTTCATATCCTTTGAGTTCCTCTAGGACCCCATCGGGTAGAACTTCCTTAGTCTTTACGTACCTGGCGGCACCCAAGTCGTATTCAGTTGTCTCGAGAATTACCCCGGTGGCCCTAGCTACCTTTAGCGCCTCCTCGGATACTTCGGGACCGATTCCGTCCCCACCGACAACGGCTATCCTGTGACTCGTCACGCATACTCCTCAAATCTCCACCCCATGCAAGCCAACTAAGGGCGCCTAGAAAATAAAAAGACCGCCCCCGCAGGGTCGGCCCGAAGCTCACACCTACCAGGCGTGAGCTAACTAATAATTACTATGGCGACGTTCGAACGGGGAACTCTTTGCATGGCTGATTCAAAACTAGCGTAATTTTCCGGCAGTTTACACATAAGTGCACCCATTGCGGGATAAATTCCATCTTAAACTCCAACGAATAGCCACAAACTAGTTCTTTCCGATAAGAACTCGATTTGGTTCGCTAGACCCACCTCGAGCCAAGCCGCAGCTTGCTCGACTGATCCTAGGACCGCTGCCCGATCTGGATTAGGTGGAAGTTGCCATTCAAAAGATCGCTTTGAAAAGCTTCGGATCGGTATTTCGGTTCCTAATCAGGAATCCAAACGCCTTTCAAGGACATCCTGTCTTGCTAAAGGCGACCTACAAAGAGTCGCTATCAGGCTAAGTCCAAGCAATAAAGCTAACCCCCATTCGCTACGTGACAAAAAAGGGGGTCCGGGCACTAGTTTATAATTCGTGAGCCAGACTTCATTATCCCAAGAGACCTACGAGCGGCTGCAAGCAGAGCTGCAGGACCTGACGACCCGAGGCAGGATCGAAATCGCCCACGCAATTGAGGCGGCACGGGCACTGGGAGATCTCAAGGAGAATGGGGACTACCACGCAGCCAAGGACGCCCAAGGCAAGATGGAAGCCAGAATCCGCCAGATTCAGGCGCTGCTAAAGGATGCCGTCATAGTGGACTCCACTCGCTCCCCACAGGTTGTCGAGCCGGGAGTCGTCGTGCACCTTAAGTACGAGGGCGAAGACGACGTCTATTCATTCCTAGTTGGTTCGATCGAAGAGAAGAGGGATGGGGTCGACGTTGTCTCACCTACCTCGCCTTTGGGAAAAGCGCTGTTGGATCAACGCTCTGGAGCGACGGTCGAATATGAGGCTCCAGGGGGCAAACTTCGCGTCGAGATAGTCCGCCTCGGGGACTAGCGGTGGCGGCAGGGGGCACCTTGGACTAAATTGTTCGAAAGCGAGCAATTTATACAACCTGAGGTGGAAAATACACATGGGACGCACACTTTCGGAGAAGGTCTGGGACAACCACGTCGTCTATAGTAAAGACGGCGAGCCGGACCTGTTATACATTGACTTGCACCTCCTGCACGAAGTAACTTCGCCACAGGCTTTCGACGGACTACGTTTAGCGGGCAGAAAGGTTAGGCGTCCAGATTTAAGCCTTGCAACCGCTGATCACAACGTCCCTACGGCCAACATCGACCAACCGATCAAAGACCCAATCTCGAGAAAACAGCTCGAGGCACTCTCCCAGAACTGTTCCGAATTTGGTATCCCGCTGTTTCCTATGGGGGACGAGAATCAAGGTATAGTCCACGTAATAGGTCCAGAGCAGGGCTTTACTCAGCCTGGGATGACCATAGTCTGTGGGGACTCACACACCGCGACCCATGGCGCATTCGGGGCTCTAGCCTTTGGAATTGGCACCTCCGAGGTGGAGCACGTTCTTGCTACCCAAACTCTTCCACAGATTCGGCCAAAGAAGATGGCGATCACGGTGGATGGAAAGCTCCCCAAAGGTGTCACTGCGAAGGACCTCATCCTCGCGATTATCGGCGAGATCGGCACCGGGGGTGGCATCGGTTACGTCATCGAGTATCGGGGTGACGCCATAAGGTCTCTTTCAATGGAGGCCCGGATGACGGTGTGCAATATGAGCATAGAAGCCGGGGCCAGAGCGGGACTCATAGCGCCAGATCAGGTGACCTTTGACTATTTGAAGGGACGGGATCACTCGCCCCAAGGTGCAGACTTCGAAAAGGCGGTCGAATTCTGGAAGACCTTGCACACCGATTCAGACGCGGTGTTTGACAAAGAGGTCCACATCGACGCGACCAAACTCTCCCCCTACATTAGCTGGGGAACCAACCCATCGCAGGTGGCACCCCTCTCTGCGACTGTTCCCGACCCTAACCAGATGGCAGATCCGGCGGCAAGGG
Source organism: Thermoplasmata archaeon (assembly GCA_021836665.1). Next base: position 154 of record JAKBHQ010000019.1, on the reverse strand, counting down.
AAGCCGCTATCAGAGCACTCACCTACATGGGCCTCGAAGCAAACACCCCGATTCGTGAAATCAAGGTAGACACGGTGTTTATCGGTTCCTGTACCAACTCAAGGATCGAGGACCTAAGGGCAGCAGCGGCGGTCGTCGAAGGGAGAACCGTAAA
>JAKBHQ010000334.1 GCA_021836665.1 Thermoplasmata archaeon | reverse complement strand
GATCCATCCCACTTGGATTCGGTTTTAGTTTCAATTAAAAAACTCGACAGCGTCTACGACGCTTACCGTCTTGTTCCTAGGCGTACAAAGGGAAACGACCTGACTTAGCAGCACTTACTTTAGGCCTAGGAAGTAGCGCCAAGGGGGATCCGACGGGTAAAAAGTACCACAGATAACATGATTGTTACTACAAATCCTTCTATCTCGTTCAAAAAGGTGCTAGCTTTCTGCTATCCGCTTAATGCGGTTTATGAGTTAGTTGCATAAACAAGAAGGGGGATGTGTATGAGCACACAGCCAGAGGGGGGTGTCGTACTCAAGCGTGCTATGAGTCGGCTAGACCTCACCATGGCGGGGCTCGGTGCCATCATCGGTTCTGGGTGGCTTTTCGGAGGGCTATATGCCGCAAATGATGCGGGCCCTGCGGCGGTCGTAGGCTGGATCATCGGCGGAATTGCCGTCATGCTCATTGGCCTTGTATACGCAGAACTGTCAGGTATGGCACCAGAGGCGGGTGGGATTGCGCGGTATCCGCACTTTACCCACGGTCCGCTTGTCGGCTTCGTAATGTCGTGGGGAGCGTTTTTGGCCTACGCGTCGGTTGCGGCCATTGAAGCCGAAGCCGTTGTACAGTACGCTGAGCACTACATTCCGAGTCTAGCGAAATCATCTCTAGAGCGTTTCATTATTGAAGTGCTGCTTTTGATCCTGTTCTTCGCTATCAACTCCTATGGAGTAAAGGTTTTTGCTAAGACCAACACGATAGTTACAACTTTCAAATTCCTAACACCAGGCTTGACGATCCTACTATTTCTGTTTATCGCCAAGCATTGGGGGAATTACACCGCTACGGCCACAGGTGGTTTCGCTCCATATGGTACGTCTGGTATCTTGAAGGCCGTTGCGAGTTCTGGAATCATCTTTGCATTCTTGGGCTTCAGGCAGGCGGTTGACCTAGCTGGCGAGGCTAAGAATCCACAGAAGGACGTTCCGAGGGCGATTATTACGGCAATTGCTATCGGTATGGTCCTCTATACCCTTTTGCAGTTCGTATTCATTGCAGCTATTGATCCAAAGGGTCTAAGCAAGGGGTGGGCGGGTCTGAACCTCACCTCTCCATTTGCTCAGGTGGCTTCGGCTATTGGATTGGGCTGGCTGGCGGTCATTTTGTACTTTGATGCGGTGGTCTCACCGGCTGGTACTGGAAACGTCTATTTGGCTTCGACGGCGAGGGTTCTCTATGCCTCGGCAAACAATAGGTACCTACCAGCGCCTTTTAGAAAGCTGAGTCCTAAATCTTCTGTTCCATTTTTGGCACTGTTGGTCACCTTGATCGGTGGCATCATCTTCCTGCTACCCTTCCCATCGTGGCAGAGTTTGGTGGGAGTGATTTCGGCAGCGACCGTCTTTACTTACATGATCGGACCTATTTCTGCGGCCGTTCTACGAAAGACAGAATCTGATGCACATAGGCCATTCACGCTGAGCGGACTTTCGGTCATTGGGCCGATCGCTTTCATCGTCGGAACATTGATCATCTACTGGACCGGTTGGGGAATCGACTGGAAGCTTATCGTAGCCCTCCTGGTGGGTGCTGTCGTATATTCCTTGGTAGCCTCTAGAACGGGGACGACCCTGGAGAAGGTTGACGGAGTAGCCGCCAAGGCTGCGATCTGGCTCTTCGGCTATCTGGTGGCAATGCTCCTGATGAGTTACTTTGGTTCGGCGGCCTTCGGGGCTCCATACAATCATGGGAAGGGCCTAATTCATTATCCTTTAGACCTAGTCGTAGACGCTATTTTGGGTCTAGCCTTCTACTATTGGGGTGTCGCTTCTGGAATTAAGACCGAAGCTGGGTCCGCCGCGATGCTCGTTGCCAAGAATGACAGGCTTGCTCGGCTTAGCGATGAAGAGAAGAGTAACAATTAGTTTTAGCACTTTGAAGTAGTTACTACTTCGGCTGAGTGGTATGGTCAGGGGCCCGAGAAATCGGGCCTCTGACTGGTTTAAATAGCCCAACTTGTTTAGCTAATCCGGATGCTTGTGGAGATGCCAAGGTAATTCCGGCCGAAACTAAGGGACTCTTTGCGGATCCTGAATAGATGTGAACTGCTGGCATTCGATTAAGTGATGCGTACTTCGCATAGACTTGATTCCAAGAAAAGCAAAGGTTCGTCTCCCGAGTGTACCCATTATCTGACAGCTTGTGTAGGCTTTGCTTCTGCTAGGCTAGACCCGCCGATTTGACTACCGCCTCAGGGGGACTTTTGCAGCCAGCGTCTACCTTTGGAAGAGATTCCGTACAATGTTTGCTCGCCAACCCAAAGGGGTTACGTAGCCATTACGCATCGGCGGTCACCGATGAGATAATCGGACAAGATGTGAGCGTCTGCGGCTGGATTGCCAGCGTACGCGAGCACGGGGAGCACCTCACCTTCATCGATCTTAGGGATTCGACCGGAGTTGTACAATGCGTTATATCTGATCGAATCGAGCTTCACCCCGAGTGGGTTATTCGCGTCGTCGGCAGGGTCTCCAAGAGACCTGGTGGGACGGAGAATCCAACTTTGGCTTCGGGGCAGGTAGAAATCTCCGACGCCAGTCTGGAAGTCCTTTCCAAGGCAAATGCGGTTCCCTTTAGCGTCTCAGATCAGAAAGATCTGCCCGACGAGAGTGTCAGGTTGAGGTATCGCTTTGTCGACCTACGCAGGGCAAGGCTCCAGCGAAATATCCGAACACGAGCTCAAATCAATAAGGCAATAAGGCGCTCTCTGGAATCGTTCGGATTCCTTGAAATTGAGACTCCAATGCTCTGGACTCCAACTCCAGAAGGAGCCCGGGAGTTTTCGGTCCCTTCGCGTTTGCAGCCCGGTAACTTCTATGTCCTGCCACAGAGTCCACAAATAGCAAAGCAGCTCTTGATGGTATCGGGTTTTGACCGCTACTACCAGATTGCTCGGTGTATGCGAGATGAGGA
>JAKBHQ010000261.1 GCA_021836665.1 Thermoplasmata archaeon | reverse complement strand
AGCACAAGATAATTCTGTTGACATCTCCCTTGGCGACCGTCGCGTCCTTCGTAGTTGCCGGATCATCGAGCACTTCAAAGAAGTGTCCGTTGGTCAAATCTTCGATCGGTGAGCGAGACTGCTTGGCGCGAAGGAGGCTCTTAGGAGTAAAGACAATCAGCGGTCTCTTCAAAACCCTGGCTACCTGGGCCCTCAGCATGTGATAATACTGAGCGGCGGTGGTTACGTTAGCGATAGCCAGGTTATCCGACGCCGCCAAGGTCAAGAACCTCTCGATTCTCGCCGAAGAGTGCTCCGGCCCCTGTCCTTCGTAGCCGTGGGGAAGCAGAAGTACGACACCCGATCGCTGCCCCCACTTATCGCTGGCGGCGGCCAAGAACTGGTCGATGATTATCTGGGCGCCGTTGGCAAAGTCACCGAACTGGGCCTCCCATATAACAAGGGCCTCGTTTTGGACCAGCGAATAACCATATTCGAATCCCAGGGCCGCATATTCGGACAGCAGCGAATCGTAGATCATGAAACGTCCGGGCTTCTCGCCCCTCAAGAATTCTCCGTCATATCCAGCAAGTCCGGCCAAAGGCACAAAGCTTTCCCCGGTCTCATAGTCGATCATCGCAGCATGGCGATGAGAGAAGGTTCCCCTCCTCGAATCCTGACCAGAGAAACGTATGTCCCTACCGTCTAAGAGAATTTCACCGAAACATAGCGCTTCTCCAAGGGCCCAGTCAACCTCCCCGGCCTTGAAGAGCTGCGCCCTCGCCTTGAGCTGCCTCTCCAGCTTGGGATGTACCACGAAATCATCTGGGCTCGAGTGCAAGACACCCGACAAGAATTCGATCGATGCCCTGTCGGCCTTTGTCTCGACCACCTCGAGAGCGACGTTTGGTTGAGGAGCGGGTGGAAGTATCGTCGGATTCGGGGCTGCTGCCGACCTTGTCTCGTCCAGAGCATTCTGCAGGATGTCTAAAAATCCCTCTAGCGCTTTCTCCGCCTCCGCTGGGGTCATGTCGTGCCTTCTCACGAGGGTTTCGGTATAGATCTTCCTGACCGACGGTTTCTTGTCGATAATCTCGTACATCTTGGGTTGGGTGTAACTCGGCTCATCGCCTTCGTTGTGACCGAATCGTCGGTAACAGACCATGTCGATCACCGCGTCCTTATGGAACCTCTGCCGATAAGCAAAGGCGACTTTAGCCACTCGCACTACGGCTTCTGGGTCGTCACCATTGACGTGGAAAATCGGAGCCTGGACCATTTTGGCGACGTCTGTTGCATAGACGGAACTGCGAGATTCACTCGGATCAGTGGTAAAGCCGACCTGGTTATTTATCACCAGGTGAATTGTCCCGCCAGTGCGGTATCCTCGCAGCTGACTCATGTTCAAGGTCTCTGTCACAACGCCCTGGCCAGCGAAGGCAGCGTCGCCGTGGACCAAGATAGCGAGGACTGGAAACTCTCCAGGATTCCTGTAGAGGTCCTGCTTCGCTCGGGTAATTCCTTCGACTACCGGATCGACGGCCTCCAAGTGAGACGGATTCGCTGAAAGTACTACTCCGATCTCTTCGCCAGACCTGGCGACAAAGTTGCCAACGTAACCCTTGTGGTACTTCACGTCCCCGGAACCCTGGACGCTGTTGGGGTCGAGATTTCCCTCGAACTCCTTGAAGATCTCACGATAGCTCTTCCCGACGATATTCGCCAGCACGTTTAGCCTGCCCCTGTGGGCCATACCTATCACTGAGTCGGAAATACCAGTAGCAGCGGCTTGACAGAGAACTTCGTCGATAAAAGCTATCGCCGATTCAGCACCTTCTAGACCAAAACGCTTCTGTCCGATATAGCGGGTATGAAGAAACCTCTCGAAGGCCTCGGCCCTGTTCAGCCGGTCCAAGAGGTAATTCATCTCGTCTAAGTCCAGGTCTGCCTTTACGCCTTCAAACTGTGACTGAATCCACCTTTTCTCCTCCGGTTCCTGAATGTGCATGTATTCGACGCCTATGGACCTGCAGTAGGCATCCCGCAGCACACCGAGGATATCGCCGAGCTTCATTCTTTCCTTGCCCGCCAGCCCGTCGACGTAAAATTCGCGCTCTAGGTCCCAAACACTCAGGTGGTAAGTGGCGGGGTCGAGCTCCGAAGGCATCGAAATCTTGTGGATCCCAAGTGGATCGAGTACCGCCATCAAGTGTCCGCGAACCCGGTAGTTATTGATCAAGGTGTGTACGTTCACTTGCTTGGCGACCGACTGCGATTCTCCATCTGCGGACACCGAGGGGTTCTCGTCCTGGAGCCACCTGGCCGGAACATAGGGAATTCCTAATGACTCGAAGATCTCGTCATAAAAACGATCTTCACCGATAAGCAAGGAGTGGATCTTCTTCAAAAAGACACCCGACTCCGCTCCCTGGATTATTCGGTGATCATAGGTCGAGGTGAGTGTGACAGACTTCGATATACCAAGCCTCGCCAACAACTTCGGATCGGCCGCTGAATACTCAACGGGAAACCCGAGTGACCCCACTCCGACAATCGTCCCTTGTCCGGCCATAAGCCTTGGAATGGAGTGCTCAGTGCCCAAAGTTCCCGGATTGGTCACGGTGATAGTCGCTCCGACGATATCGTCGATAGTCATCTTGCCGCTTCTAACCCGGTCCACAACTGCGTCATATGCCTCGACAAACTGCCTAAAGTCTTTACCCTGGCAGTCCTTGACCACCGCCACAAAGAGCGATCTCGAACCGTCGCTCTTTTCGACATCGACAGCGACGCCTAAATTAACTTGAGGGTTGATCACCACCCCAGGCGTACCATTCTTATCTATGTCGGGATCGAAGGAGCGGTTCATCTGCGGAACTGCCGCTATCGCCTTGATCACCGCGTAGGAGATGAAGTGGGTAAAACTGACTTTGCCAGCTCCTACCCGGATCTGCTGGTTGTTGACGATCAAACGATTGACCTCAAGCAACTTCGCCGGA
>JAKBHQ010000141.1 GCA_021836665.1 Thermoplasmata archaeon | reverse complement strand
AAGGGGCATTGCCGGCCACCGGATCATTTCCACTTTGGTGGTTATTGCCTTAATCGGTGGCTCACTGTATGGCTACTACAGGACGAGGCCGAAATCTACTGCCGCTTTAGTGGCTGAACCGGTAAGCTTGGCCACGATTAGGCAGGAGATCTCCATCACCGGTACCATCGAGCCACAGACTGATTTGGGGCTGCGATTCGAGGCGACTGGTACGGTAAGTGCGATCAACGTTGTTTCGGGGCAGAAAGTAAAAGCTGGCACCGTCCTCGCCGCTCTCGATACTACGACATTGACCGATCAGATAGCCCAGGCTGAGACCACGCTCAGTGCTGCCAAGGCTAACCTAGCTAATGCCGAGGGAGCCTTGCCCCTAACCGAACAGTCCAACAACGATAGCCTTTCCCAGGCTCAATTGGTTGTCCAGCAAGACAGCGCAAAACTTGCCACCGACCAGAGCACGTTGACCCTAGATCAAGCGATAGCGAATAACTGGTGTCAGGCAGACGCTTCGTCTTCGGAGTGCGTTTCTGCCCAGCAGGCTTACACTTCAGCCCAAGGTATCGTCCAGGCTGATCAGCAGAATCTCGCCACGGACCAAGAGTCCGTAACCGCTACGCAGACCAAGAATACCCAGTCGGTCGATTCAGCCAATGCCACAATCGCCCAGGACCAGACTTCTTACGATAACGCTCTTGCTTCACTAAACACGGCCGAGTCGATACTTAGTGCGTGCACTTCCGGCACTTACAGCACTACAAATCCTTGCTCCTCTGAAACTCAAGACCAGCAAGCCGTTACATCCGCCCAAGGGCAGGCGTCCTCCGCTGCTACTTCTCTTTCAAACGCCCAAACCGCCCTCACTGATACCGAAGCCCAAAACGCGGTGTCATTAGCCCAAGCCCAACTTGCCGTTACCGACGCCACACAAAAACTGGCGGCTGATCAGGCGACCTTGACCCTTGATCAAGCTATCGCATCGGGTGGCTGTAGCGCCGATCCATCCTCATCTGAGTGTAACCAGGCGCAGTCGGCAGTGACTTCTCAGACCCAGGCGGTATCGTCGGATCAGTTTCAGCTGGCGACCTCCCAGTCCCAGCTTCCCTCGACACAGGTGAAGAACACCCAATCCGTCCAACAGTCGCAATCCTCCATCTCCGCTGATGAAGCCCAAGTCACCAATGACCAAGCCGCTCTCGCTACCGACCAAGCTTCTCTCGCCCAGGCAGAGATAGTGGCGCCAATCTCGGGCGTCGTCGATCAGATAAATGTATCCGTCGGCCAGAGTGGAACGGTAAGTTCGTCCTCTTCGGCTAGCTCATCGGGGCCATCTGGAGCAATTATCTTGAGTGCTCCGGGTAGCTACGAGGTGCAAGGTTCAGTGAGCGACGCTCAAATAGCGCAGATCCAGCTAGGCGAACAAGCCACAATCGTTCCTGCCGGAGCGACCACACCTGTTTATGGGACGGTCACTCAGATTACTCCGCAAGCGACGATCACCTCTGGCGTGGCCAGCTTCCCGATTGTTGTGTCAATTACAGACTCCAATCCGAATCTCTATTCCGGAGTCAAGGTGACAAGCAAGGCGCCCCCGCTATTCGCCGGAGCATCGGCTCAGGTCGCCCTGATCGTCAAGCAGGCGACGAATGTTCTGAGCGTTCCTACGAGTGCGGTGCACACCATAGGGTCCCTCAGTTACGTCATGGTTAAGAACAATGCTAAAGAGACTAGGGTCACCATTGCAGTCGGGGCTGCCGACGCCCAAGAGACTCAAGTGTTGTCGGGATTGAAATTGGGCCAAGAAGTAGTCTTGGCAAATCGGGCCCTTGCAATACCCACCACCACTAGCGGCTTCGGTTTCGGTGGCGGTTTCGGTGGCGGAGGCGGCGGACGCGGCGTTGCTCGAAGGGCCGGGCTCGGCGGATGATAATGCGCAAAGAGTTATCTGTTCGATCTAGCTACGGAAGTCCCAATACTTCACCGGTAATAGAGATCGTGGGACTTCGTAAAACTTACGGCGAGGGTGAGGCATCGGTAGAGGCCATTCGTGGGATAGATCTAATAGTCAATGAGGGCGAGTTTCTGTCCGTGATGGCTCCTTCGGGATCGGGCAAGTCTACCCTGATGCATATCATTGGTTGCTTGGACACCCCGACCTCAGGTAGCTATAGGTTGGCTGGTAGGGATGTTTCTCACCTCGATGAAGCCGAGTTGGCGAGCATCCGTAATAAGTACATCGGTTTCGTTTTTCAGCAGTTTCACCTTCTTCGACACCTGACAGCGTTGAGTAACGTCGAGCTTCCACTTGTCTATGCCGGATTGACTCCAAACGAGCGACGGATACGGGCAACAGAGGCATTGCGCAGGGTTGGGCTCGCAGATCGGATGTATCACCGACCAACTCAGCTATCAGGTGGTCAGCAGCAGCGTGTTGCTATCGCGAGGGCGCTGGTGACCGACCCGACCGTGATTTTGGCGGATGAACCAACGGGCAACCTCGACTCGGCTTCGTCAGAAGAGGTGCTTGGTTGGTTCGGGGAGTTTCACCGTGCGGGTCGGACTGTGGTATTGATTACCCATGAGCCGGACGTAGCAAAGGTCGCATCTCGTGTCGTAAGGATGCGAGATGGACTCATCGTGGGCGACGGCCCCCCGGAACTTGTTTTTGGTGGTACTGGAACGACTTTTGACGGGGCTAATCCGCTGGTACCAGCGATAAAGGGATTCGATTCAGCTAGCGGACAGCTGGGACCGAAATGATGAGTCTTAGAGAGACTTTTAGGGCCTCCATCGAAGCGATCGCCACCCATCGCTCAAGATCCCTCCTTACGGTGCTCGGGATACTGATCGGCATTGCGGCTGTCATTGTGACGGTTGGCCTCGGTGAAGGCTCGCAAGCTAAAGTGACCGCCGCCGTTTCTTCTCTCGGCAGTAACCTTTTAGTAGTTTCGCCTGGTAGCTCTACAGGTGCTGGTGGAGTCCGAGGTGGG
>JAKBHQ010000067.1 GCA_021836665.1 Thermoplasmata archaeon | reverse complement strand
TCCAATTCTCAACAGAGCGAGCGAGATATTCAGTCGTATAACCATCGGGAGATACGCGGGCATCGAGACCGACATCGACGACAAGAACCAGCTAATTATCCTCGCCAAAACGAGTAGCGGCAAGTCGCTGGATGTCAAAGCGCTAAGCACCGGGACCAGGGACCAGCTCTATCTTTCGCTACGGCTAGCGGGCTTGGAAAACTACGCTACCGGTACCCGAAATCTACCGTTACTACTCGATGACCTCTTCGTACACTTCGACGATGCACGCACCAAAGCTGGCCTAGCCATAATCGAAGAGATGTGCTCGAAGTTGCAGGTGATACTCTTCACCCACCATGGACAGGTTGTCGACCAAGCGCGAGACACGATCTCAAAAGAAAGACTGCGGGTCCAGGTGCTAACACGCTAACTTCTACGGCCATAACCTAGAGCTATCTCCTCATGATGAGTTGACATCCCCTTAGCTCGCACACAAGAGCCTGCACTCCGTCTGGACAGAGGACAAACTCCATTTTCAATTCTGAACCGAGCAAAACCGAGGGGGAACCCATTTGGTCCAACGTTACTTCCACTCGGTCGGTATTGCTGAATTATTTGATATTTTTAGGGGTCTGCCATGACATAATGCCTTGTCAGGTGGTTTGGGCTCTCAAAAACGCCGAAAAGTATAGGCACACGCTTTGCAGTATTACCTGTGACACAGAGCTATAACGTCGGTATGTACCTGCGTGAGTCCAGTCGTCGAAATAAAGATGGTTCGAAGGTCTTTGGGTTAACAAGCCCAGGCACAAATCGGGAATACCTGAGTGGTGTTGCATGTCTCGATCGTTTCAAGCAGAGATCCATTCGGCCGCTCTTTGGCACCTAAAAGATTTATGACTCCGAATCCAAGCAGAATCTCAGCGATTAGCGTAGTGCCAATAAGCAGGAGGAGTTCTCCTGTCTTCGTCGTTCGAATAGCCTAAGACTCGCTGCGCCCCTCATCATTTTCTGCTACTAGCTATCGTCAGCTAATGGTTACGGATAGGTGAACCTTACTATTTTCCGAGGAGCCAATTAAACACAAGATACTGAAAATAATTTTTATTGCATTTGACTTTTGACTTACCCTGGTTTGCTGGCTATAGTCGGCTCGGGTGATGCTGAGATCCATCCAAATTGTACTGGTCGCTTTCTTTGGGTGGGGAGCAAATTGCGAAACCGATACCTCTGTAACCGTCCAAGCATTATGTGAAATAAGGCTTGCAAAAGGGAAGGGTGGTAGAAGTGGTTTCGAAGTTAACGGTAGCGGCTGGTATAATGGGGGTAGCGTCCCTTTCTTTCGTAGGTATAGGTGGTTATGCCGCATTCACCAGTAATGCAGCATTGAGTGCTTCAACTTTATCGGGCACTTTCATCCTGAACACCACCGCCACCAACTCTGGTACTTCATGTATAAATTTAAGCAGTAACTGCTTTAGCTTCGATGCAGCCAATTTGGACACCAACGCTGGCACCGTCAATGCTGTGAACAATCCCGCGATCGTCCCGGGTGGCCAGAATTCGACCATCACTTGGTCGGTTCCAAATATGGCGCCGGGCGACCAATATTGGTCAGACATCACGGTTCAGGATTGGGGTACCTTGCAGGGAGAGATCGCAGGAGTTACTTATACTCCTCCAGCCTGGTCCATTTTGAGCGCCAGCCAGCAAGCGCTGTTGAGCGCGATGACTGTCACGGTAGAAGAGCAAGACCCAGAAGGCAATTGGCATATTCTTCCACTATCGAGTGCTGACTACGGTACAGATGGGTCTGGTAGCCTTGCAGCTACGGGCAGCTACACATTTGGTACGAATGTATCGGGCGGAAATGTGCCGTTCCTTCAACCATGGGGACCGAACGGGAATACCAAGCCAGGAGACGAAGCGTCTGCGACATTCAGAGTTATCTTCGGCCTAAGTCAAACTGCGACCAACGCTGCTGAGGGTGCATCGGTGTCTCCATCCCTGTCCATCGATGGGACTACTTTGCCATAAATAAGTCCTAAATTAGCCTCGGGACCTGGCGGAACAAATCCGTGCAGGTCCCAAAATTGATTCTTTGAGGTGCTCTACAAATATGACGGACTCAACTCTTACCATACGTGACCTCGACGATCAGGAGGTTTCAAGCCTTCTTGATGCAAAGTTTTCTCCGGAAACTGAGCGATCGAAGATTCGTGTAGCTTGGACATTCTTTCGGATTGTGCGCCGCGTTCTTGCAGCAGCAGTCTGTGTGTTCGCCCTCGTCCTCGCTTTAGCCGTGACTACAGGAAAATGGGAACTTCTTCCAGTTCTATCCGGATCCATGAGTCCGTACATGGGCACTGGTAGCCTGGCTGTAACGGAAAGCGTGCCGACCACAAAGCTACATCTTGGCGAAGTTGCCGTATTTCATCCGCCGTTCTCTCCGCAGGTAATCTACATTCACCGAATTGTATATCTGGCAAATTCACATGGGAAAGTGTTGGTTCGCACCAAGGGCGACGCCAACTCAATAGTTGACCCCTGGACAGTAGCTATCAACAGCTCCTCGGTGAATGTTGTCCGCTTCAGCGTGCCCCTAGTAGGATACGTTGTCCTCTGGGTACATTCCAGAACAGGTAGAGCAATCACCTTGATCTGCGCAGGTTTACTTTCCTTTGCTTTAGTGCTGTCGAGCTTTAATGGTAAGAGCAAGAAGGCAATTCAGCCAGACCAGCCAGACCAGCCAGACCAGCCAGACCAGCCAGATATTATCATCGACCTGCGTGATCGCGTACCGCAGGATCAATTATCTACACTCGACTAGCTTAACTAGGCACGATGGGATCGTGTTGTAAAGGCAAATGGTCGAGGATTCTAAGCGGTCCCACGCTGGATTTGGAATGGCCAGTACCTTCGATTTTCGTCTAGTTCCGGAGTTTTTAAAATGAGCGTATCGTCGCCGTATCTTGTCATGGCGAAACCGGTTGGCCCCGTCTGCAATC
>JAKBHQ010000498.1 GCA_021836665.1 Thermoplasmata archaeon | reverse complement strand
GCCCGGCGGACAAAGCCTCCGCCACCTCCAAGTCCCTTGCCTCCGAAGCCACCACCGAACCCGCCAGGACTAGATGGAATTGCGAGGGCTCGATTTGCCAAGACAACGCTCTCGCCCAACTTCAATCCTGAAAGGACCTGAGTGTACTGAGCGTCCGCAGCACCAACGGATACTTTTACCCTCTTCTCTTTGTTGGCACTCTTTACCAGAACGTAGTTGAGGGAACCTACGGTATGAACAGCGCTTGTAGGAACGCTCAGCACGTTAGTGGCCTGCTTCACGATCAATGCGACTTGGGCCGACGCACCGGCGAATAGCTGAGGTGGCTTACTGGTTACCTTGACCCCCGAATAGAGATTCGGGTTGGCATCGGTGATAGAAACAACTATCGGGTAGCTGGCTACACCTGAAGTTATCGTCGCTTGTGGGGTGATTTGCGTTACAGTACCATATACCGGAGTTGTTGCTCCGGCCGGAACGATCGTAGCCTGTTCACCGAGCTGGATTTGGGAAATCTGGGCGTCACTTACCGAGCCCTGCACCTCGTAGCCGCCAGGGGAACTCAGTATTATCGCCCCGATTGGTCCCGTTGAACTAGCAGCGGCTGAAGAACTCACCGACCCGCTCAGACCGACGGTGATATTAATCTGATCTACAACTCCGGAGATCGGCGCAACTATTTCAGCCTGGGCCAAGGAGGCCTGGTCGGTAGCGAGGGTCGCTTGATCATTGGCCACTTGCGCTTCGTCCGCCGAGATCGAGGACTGTGCCTGTTGGACGGACTGGGTGTTCTTTGCCTGAGTCGACGGTATCTGAGACTGTGCGGTCGCAAGCTGGTACTGGTCTGAGGTTACCACTTGAGTCTGAGAAGTCACCGCCGACTGTGCCTGGTTGCACTCAGAAGAGGATGGATCGGCGCTACAACCACCAGATGCGATCGCTTGGTCGAGGTTCAGGGTCGCCTGGTCGGTGGCTAGTTTTTGGGTAGCGTCGGTAACTGCAAGTTGGGCTTGCGCTAATGAAACTGCGTTTTGGGCTTCGGTATCGGTGAGGGCGGTCTGAGCATTTGAAAGCGAAGTGGAGGCCGAAGACACCTGGCCTTGGGCAGCAGTGACAGCTTGTGATTCTTGGGTACAAGAAGTTGCACTGCTTCCTGTACTTCCTGTACTTCCTGAAGTGCACGCGGTCAGCGCTGAGTTAGCTGCGCCTAGTGAAGCAACCGCGTTATTGTAACTAGTCTGGTCCTGAGCAATAGCTGCGTTCGCTGAATCGACCGACTGGGTATTTTTAGCCTGGGTAGCGGTCACAGACTCCTGATCCGATGCAAGATTCTGTCGATCGGTCTGAACGGTAGCTTGTGCCGAGGTGAAAGTCTGCTGTGCAGAAACGCACTCAGACGACGAGGCGTCGGCCTGGCACCAGTTGTTCGCTATCGCTTGGTCTAAGGTCAATGTGCTCTGGTCGGAAGCTAGCTTTGCACTGTCCTGTTGCACCGTCAGCTGAGTCTGGGAAAGGCCGTCGCTGTTGGACTGTTCGGTGAGAGGTAGTGCCCCTTCGGCGCTGGCGAGATTTGCCCTAGCCGCACTTAGGGTGGTCTCAGCCTGGGCGATCTGGTCGTTCAACGTCGTGGTATCAAGCGTTGCTAAGACCGTGCCAGCTTTTACTTTTTGTCCCGAAATGACGTTGATCTTGCTAACAATACCAGTCGTCCCAAACAGTAGCCCTAAGTCGGTCTGAGGCTCGATCGTCCCGGTAATTGAGATCTCCTGCCTGATGGTAGCCAGGCTTACGGGTTCGGCAACCAAGGCGGCACTAGACTTGGGCCTTGTTTTGTAGTAGGTGTAGACGGAACCGCCGATTAAAGCAACTACCACTAGGGCGGATATGACCCGGTGGCCGGCTACTCCCCTTCCGATTCGAGAAAGCCTGGAATGAACCAACCTATGGCGGGGATCCGCAATTCCACCTTTTGTCTCCTCGGCTGGCCCGCCGGAGCCAGCTGGATATCCGCCTGAATCATCAACCTGGGCCATCAAATCCTCTTAGCGAAATTGAGTTCAGCGAGTAAACTGACCTTGGAATCTAGTGGCAACCGCCCTATTAGAGCAAAAGCATTTCTGCCGAGCATATGGAAACTAGCGCGACTTATAACTTCTCTGTTCACGAGCCAAAGCCTAGAAATGACCCCATGAACATTGGGTGTGTCCAATGTATGAGGCCACACATAATAGGACCCGACTCTCCACTGGATCATTAGCCTCGAAGCGATGACAGCGATAGGAGATAAGGAAAGGACCTTCAGAGTTAAAACCAAAGGGTCCCTTCGTTCTGGACACTATGACCCGCTTGCCTTAAAATTATGCTGCGGCTGTATGATTCCCCTGGGATATAAATACAGCCGTATGCTCCCATTATTCCCCTCCCCCGTCACATCTGATCTCAGAGACGTCGTGTTGGACTCGCCATTTGCTGAAACTTCCCATCTGGCAACCACAAAGGCGGAATAGTGAAACTTCTGGTAGTAGAGGACGAAAGCAAGATGTTAGAACTGCTAAGCCGTGGCCTCAGCGAAGCAGGATTCGAAGTAGACGTCGCATCCGATGGCGCTGCTGGCCTTAAAATGGCGCTGGACAACTCCTACAACCTTATGGTCCTCGATGTAATGCTCCCCTTTATAGATGGATTCGAGGTCTGCCGTCAGATCCGAAAGCAGGGAAAGACCACCTCTATCCTGATGCTGACGGCTAGATACGAAGTTGATAGCCGCATTTTAGGGCTCGACTCCGGCGCAGATGACTACATGGTCAAGCCGTTCAGCTTTGCCGAACTCCTCGCTCGACTACGGGCGCTGGTCCGCCGCGGTACCCAGACTTGGCCGCGCTACATCGAAAAAAACGGAGTAAGGATAGACGTGCTGAATAGAAAAGTAAGCTACTCCTCCACCGACGTTGTCCTAACCGCAACCGAATTTGACCTGTTTAAGTGTCTATTCGAAAAAAGTGACGCCGCTATATCGCGTGCCCGAATTCTCGAGGAAGTTTGGGAGTTTCCCTTCAATGGGTCCTCCAATATCGTCGATCAGTACATCGGGTACTTGCGAAAGAAGCTATTGCCGTTTTCAAATATTATGAGCATTGAAACGGTCCGAACTCTAGGTTACAGAATGGTCTTTACCCCCACCGGAAGAGGTGCGAAGTGATCGGGTGCACCAAGATGTTCCACTTTCCCAAGCCGGAAAGGATTGCCCCAATCCGTCGAATCCTTTCAGCTCGGCCATCGGAATCGCCCGAGATCAACAGTTTATCCAGGGACCCAGATCGGCACACCATTCGAGGCCAACAGGAATTGGAACTACCTCTACGCAATTGCACTGATATTGAGAATTGCACTGATATTGAGAATTGCACTGATATTGAGAATTGCACTGATATTGAGAATTGCACTGATATTGAGCTTTTACACAAGGGCGCAAGAAGCAGTTTCTACGCGTATCAAAGCACTCCATGATAAGCAGCTACGGGTCACCAATTTACCAACCGACCGAGGTTCGCAAAGGTATCTACCATAGAAAAAGAACCCCTTGGGCTCATCAACGACCTCAGCCTGAACTGGACTTCTCCATTCAAGAAAGTACAAACAGTCCACACCTCTCCGACAAGCACTCTTGGCGCGGCCTCGCCTCCAACAAGTGCCCGGCTTTCCGAGATAAGTTGACTAGTCGGATCGATCGCAAGTGCGGCCGAAACCACGTATCTAATTGTTCTAATTGTAGATTGGTCAATTTCACAGTTACCCACACGAGAGGGGCAATCCAGACTGGACTTTCTAGGAGGTCAACTGCACATGACTACAGAGGCGAGTTGAAATGTTTGGCCCCCTCCACCCCAATGTCTGGACACCCGCAAGCAATTATTGATCCGAACTTTCGCTTAATAAAGGGCTTTTTGAACGATCAGCCTTTAGGTCTGCCTGAAGTGTACACCATTGGCAAAAAGCGGCGCAGCATACGGTTAGGGCAGAACTTTCCCAGTTTGACAAGGGACTCTATTGACACCGAAACTACCAAATTAGCCCACTTTTTGTCCAAAGCAAATGAAATTGAGCGAAAGAAATGCTGCAACAAAGGGAGCACCGCAGATCTGTATCGAAACTACGTCAGCAATAAGTTTGAGTCTGCCATCGAGATCTCTCCCGAGGAGCTAAGAGTCGACAGCGTGCCCTTACCGACGAAGGGTGTAGCTGTACGATCCAGAAGGATGATCTGCCAAAAGGCGGACCTAAACTGGGCGGCACCCAATCGGCAAAGGCGACACTATTCCCAACGACCAATTGAGCCAGTTAGCTCAACAACTCAGTTAGTCAAAATCATACAAATCAACCCCCCAGGCTGGAAGATGATTTGGCAAGAGTCTGACATCCTCGAAACTAACCACCGAATAAGCCAGGTGGCCTTTGGAGCTCGACGGAAATCGAGAGGCGATCCCGCCTGGTTAGAGTACGGCGACCTAATCGGGTTTGCGCTAGTGGATTCGGTCGCTAGGCCATGATCGCCGACGGGGTATCGATTATCCAGGGTGGAGAAGTGCTCATCGATTATCGAAAATTTCGGCCCGCTACTGAAGCGGCCAGCATTCCCGGAAAGCTAAGTAGCTAAGAGATGAAGATTAGAACCCGTTTGACCCTGTTACTTGTAGTGGCAACTTCGATCATCTTCGGCGTAAGTGCAATCTTGATGGTCCAGCTCCTAACTCGAAACCTGTACGCAAACCTCGATAAAAGCCTCACAAATCGAGTTCACTTTTTGACCAAAACCCTTACAGAGGTAGAGCATGGAGTATCCACCAGGCCGACACCGCTCGATCACCCGCTCACACTCGGAGGAACCCGAATCATCCCCTTGGTCCAGCTCGTCTCCAAAAAAAATCGAGTCGTTGCCAGCTTTCCAACAGGATCTAGTTCCCCGCTCTTGCCTTCCAGTACCATTTCACAAGCAGCTGACCATGTCGTCTTTCTAAATGCAACCCCAAAGGGCTACTCCGGAGAATACCGTTTCTTATTGGAACCATCCTCATTGGAAGCGAACAGGACCCTTGTGATAGCGAGGCCAATGGGCGCAGACGCAGAGACGATCGGGCGGCTCAAAGAGTTTCTATGGTTGGGATGGCTGCTGATCATGTTGCTCGCAGCCCTCGCCGGGAATATCCTTTCCAAAAAGGCCCTGGCCCCTATTGAGCACATCCGTCAACAGGCTGAATCTATTGAGGCAGGAGCGGAAAGTATAGAACTGGAAATACCGAATACCGCAGATGAAGTCGAGGCACTAGGTAAAACGATGAATGCCCTTCTCCTGAGATTGCACAAGGTGTTTTCGGAACAACGGACTTTCTTATCCAATGCAGCTCATGAGCTGCGAACTCCGCTGGGATCCCTCCTTCTCGAGCTAGAATTAGCCGACCAAGCTTCGAGGAGTAAAGAGGAACTGACACAGGCTGTAAAGGGCGCACTATCAACAACTCAAGCTATCGCAAAGCTGACGGATAACCTCTTTTTGCTAGCGGTGCTGGACGAGCGGGGAGGTGACACCGTCCGTGAGAGTGTTGACCTGGTTGAAATCGTATACCAAACAGCCTCAATGAGAGAGGATCTCGCCCGCAAAAAAAGCGTAACCATCGATGTATTAGGTCTAGAGCATGCGAAAGTAAGAGCAGATCCAATGCAGATCCTGATCGCCACCGGAAATCTCCTCGACAACGCCATCAGACATTCTCCTCCGCAAACCAAGGTGGTCGTTTCAGTTGAAACAATCGACCGCCAATTCCGAATATCAGTAACCGACCAGGGGGAAGGTTTCCCTCAAGAGTTTTTGCCGGTAGCTTTTGACCGCTTTTCCAGGCCAGATAATGCCCGCAACAGAAAAGATGGTGGAGCGGGCTTGGGCCTCGCTATGGTCAAAGCTATCACCGAAGCCCACGGTGGCAGGGCTGAAATAGCAAGCGGAATTAGCCCACCCACTACCGTGAGCATCTGGATACCAGGAATCCCCGAAAATAGCGGAACTGACTAGTCGCCGATCCAAAAAGTATCAAAGACTTCACAGCCAGCATTTGCAACAAAGTCAAACTTGACAACTCGAGTCGATGGCTTACTCGTCCACGCCATAGATCGCATAATTCGGTCGGTAGGCGAGTTTGCCCTAGGCTTTCCAAAATGATAGTTCTTGCCGCTGCGACAACTACCCATACCGCCTACTGGGGGCGATACTAGGCTGCTCGATGGCTTGATGACATCTGTTAGCATGCGGCCGAAACCAGTTGGCCAAGTTCGCCGCCCGCCCGATCTTGCCCCTTTCTGCGCTTTAGAATGGGAAGGAGGCGGCAAAGGCGAAATATCAGGAAGAATCCAAGCTCTCCGGATTTCGCCTGCTTTAAATCTAGATCAACTCGCACCACCCAAACAAACAAGGTCATTGGCCAAACGACTTTCAGGTGGCGCCTGGGCCCCTCAACGGGTTCAAAGGAAGATAAAATGATGCGTAATTACAAAATGTGGCTAACTGATTTCTATGACCCTAAGCCAACTAAGCATGGGCGATGGATAGATTAATGGTCACCTTTAGGCACTTCAGTTCTCTCAGCCGGATCGTCGACTATATATCAATGGTGACTGTCCATCTTTTTCTTTCTGATTCGCTTACGGGGTGGTATCAAATCAGCCTTTACTGGACGAGGTTTTAGCCGTGCATTCTTGCGCTCAGAATGCGAAAGGCCGCCGTGGCTCGTTTCTGAATTGGCAGCTATTCGAAATTATCCACAAGGATTAGATGAAGAATATCGGCCACTCGAGGGGGCATTAAGCGCAGAATAATAAGAAGGATCCGATCAGCACAAACTGATAAGGTCCCCTCTAGCTGCTCCTTTCTCAGCCACTTATCATTGCACTGTAAAATAATTTTTCTAAGGCAGCTTGTTTTAATATCCGATCATAAGACGTGGGTCAAGGAAGGGAGTCAATGGTCAGATAAACCTCCAGCTAACTTCTTAGTAATCGATTATGGTGCGCCCAGAGAGATCGGTCTCTTGCACCTCATGTTCGCCGCGAAATAAAAACAGCGTTTACCCGACCTCAAAAAGAGTAGATTGTGATTCCCCCTGACGTCCACATCGGCCAAAGATTGCTCAACATGGTGGAATTCGATTCCGCTGACCTGGGCCATAAGGCTTCGATTAACAGCGAAGATCGTTTTGGGGGAAAAGCACTAAAACCGACAGCGAATGAATTTATTCGAACCTACAAACCCGGTTTCGTCGGTTGACAATGCGACGATTGAACCCGCTCCAAAGTAGCTTAGTCTCCAAGCTGACCGCCCTCGCAATAGCGACCATGCTGCTGGTGCTACTGCTGAACGGGATCTTCCTTATCCAGAATGAGTCGACAGAACACGTCCTTCAGGGCCTCGCTAACCAGGGACAATCTAGGCTGCTCGCCGTCCATAGTGCCCATGATGACTTCCTAACCTGGGACATTCAAGCAAATATGTGGGTCGGTTTAGGGGCCAAGGGTGCTACTTCAAAGCTAGCTTTGCGCACTTTGAACCAGGCAAACCAGGCAAAAAACAGGTTTTATTCAGACTTAGTCCATCTGGGACAGGACGACCTGGATTCGCAGCAACAACATCTACTCGGCTCCCTGCGCACAGCAGTAGGGGGCTATGACCGGATTTGGACGAGAATCCAAAAATTAGACCTTACCAACCACGCTGAAGCGACGAATCTGGCTTTCGAAGGAAACCACCACGTATCGAGCGAAGTCAGAAATACCCTCTTGTCACTCGAAACTTCGATCAGTCAATCAAACTCCTCCGCCCTACAGAGCCTGGTGAATACCGTCAATAGCCAGAACGATGGCGCGCTGGCTATGGACGCAGTCGTCTTCATACTGATGCTCCTTTCGGTTTTTGCCATCAGATCCGCAATGGCACCCCTAGGGCTAGTCAGAGACATTCTTAGTCAGGTCACTAAGGGGGACTACTTTCTCAACGAGACTCCCCGTACACGCAAAATTGCCAGGCGGAGGGATGAACTTGGTCTGCTCTTCAAATCGAGCAAATTACTGGCCAACGATCTGGCATCAATCTCGTCCGAACGCGAACTGCACGCCAGGAAACTTGAGTTGATCGCTAGCTTCAATGCGACACTGGCCGAAGCCGCCAAGGTACTTATCACCACAAACAGCGAGGAGGAGATGCTCGACTCTTTCTGTGAGACACTGCTAAAGAACCAGTACATCATGTCGGTTTCAATACTCCGGCCAAATGAAAAAGGCGACTTCGAGGTAATTGCTACCTCCGCATCTATGGGCAATCCAATATGTATCGCATCGTCTACCGATCCGTCAAAGCGTGAGGGCAACAACATCATCGGTAGGACTTGGAGGAGGCAACGTCCCACCTGGTCTACATTTGGGCCGGGAGGCACCGCCTTAGCGAGTTGGCGACGAGAGGCGAGCAAAGCTGGCTATCAGAGCTGCGTCTCAATGCCCGTCGAACGAGATCACAAGCCATGGGGCGTGCTGGCACTCTTTCTCGGGACTCTGGGCCTAAGTCGATTCGATAAAGACCTGCTAGAAACGGTTAGCGACCTGACCGGCAGCCTTGCACTTGGATTTGCCAGGATGGACTCCACCATAAGAGAATTAGAACTCGCCGAAATCCAAAAAGTTCTCCTTGAAACGACCTTTGCAGGTATTGGCCTGGTAAACGACCGTCATCTAGTATGGGCGAACGATCGCTTTGTCCAGATCCTTGGCTATGAAAATCCCGCCGACCTCTTCGGCCTACGACGCGCCCCGTTAGTAGATGAGCTGGACCAAGAGTTGATCGACAGGGCCTATGGAAAGCTCGATGCTGTCGGCTCCTCCTACATTTCCAACCTAAGAATGAGAAGGCTGGACGGAGAGGAAATCGTCTGTGAGGTTGCCTTCGGGAAAATCCATAGACAAGACGGGGTCCACAGCGCCGTATGGACTGTCCAAGATGTAACTGAACGACGACGACTCGAGAACCAGCTTCAATACCAGGCCGAACACGACTTCCTGACTGGAATTCCCAATAGAAGATCTATGGAGGTGCAACTAAGAGGTGCGATTGAGAGGTCAAAGAGAGACGGATCCGTATGCGTCCTTGGAGTGATAGACCTCGACGACTTCAAGCTGGTCAATGATCGCCTAGGCCACTCCGCCGGTGACTCCGTTTTGACCCAGTTCGCCGCGAGAATAAAAGAGCACCTAAGGTCACCAGACTTCTTTGCTCGACTCGGGGGCGACGAATTCGTCCTGATTCTGGAGGATTACGACGACTTGACCGTGCTTCGACACCTCAAGAGAACCTTCTCTAGACTCCACAAGCTGGTAGAAGAACCATTCAGACTTGAGAACGGCGTCGAGGTGTTCCAAGATATGTCTATGGGAGTAGCCCTGTACCCCAGGGATGCAGACAACCCCGACGATCTCTTGCGGGTCGCAGACGCTGCCCTGTACAACATAAAACTTGACAAGATAAATAGGCTCGATTGGTGGGGATTCGGTGCCAGACTCGACCCAGAGCCAGACCTATATATATCTCACCTCGATGCGTATTCCGAGCAAAGCCGGACTATCCTCGCCACCACCAAGGTTTTTCTATCCGAAGTCACCCAGCGATTCGCCGATGAACTTATGGAACTGCTGGCCCGAGATATCCAAGCAAACTCGGCAATGTCCGCTTTCCCCGACGACGGATCCAGTCATTTTGCTAAAACGATCGCATCTCACTTCGATTTTCTTTTTGCGGCTGACGCTACCTTTGAAAGTAGACGGGAGCGTAGTTTCAGAGTTGGCGAAACCCACGGCTTAGTTGGAGTAGAAGGCACACTACTCACCCACGCCGTGACACTATTTCGTCGTATTCTTAGCGAGCACATCAATAGGGGCCTTCTTTCTCCGAGGCAAAAACACCACCTACGGTCGATAGCTGAAGTCCGCCTACAGGATGACCTAGAAGCCCAACTAAGGGCGATTGATAATCTCAAAGAGCGCTACTCCAATGTGGTTACTACGCCACTTCCCGACGCCAAGCTGAGATGGGCGGACCTCGCTCAGCGTGAGATGGATAGCCTGTCAAAGCTCCCGGGCGTCAACTTGGTACTACTGCTTCGACTAGACAATCAAAAGGCCTTCACGATAGAGAAAATCTCTGGGATTATGTCCGCCAAAGCCGAGCAGGCCCTATCACAAATTGGAATCCAGATGACCGATGGATCCACCACAGACGCTCCTCTCACGGCGGCCCAATGGCGTGGACCCTCCATCCGGGCGTGGGAGCAAGCGAAAATCTTTAGCTCCGGGAACTTTGGAAATGATCCCGAATCCAGAGGCTGGTACGAAATTGCAAAACCACTTGGCATAAGATCTATTATTTCCATTCCGATACTGGATTCGATCGGTCGACCGGTAGCAGGGGTCGTCCTCTTCGGCAGTCTACCTAACCAGTTTGAATCGCATTGGATGAAGCAGTTCGCAACCGGCGTTGGAAACCGCTTTAGCGAGCTCTGGCGGAGTCGGTCCTTGGGAGCTGGCGAAACAGTGCTTTCACCCGCAACGGCACACTACTATCGAGAAAGCCTCTTTAATGGCGGATTCACGGTATTCGTCCAGCCAATAATTGACCTAAGTACCGGCGAGGTCGTCTCCGTCGAAGCCCTCGCACGACTTCAGCTGCCCGACGGGCGAATCATTCCTCCCGGCGACTTCCTGCCCCTTCTCGGGGAACTCGAAATGGAACAACTATTCAGATTAGCCCTCGATAGCTCCCTCTCCCACCTCGCAGAATGGGACAGGTCCGGCGTTCGGCTCAACATCTCGATAAACCTCTCGCCAACGACGCTTCTGACTCCGGACTGTGCCAACACAATTTTATCTGCATTGCAAAGGTGGTCGATAGACCGGTCACGACTCACAATCGAGCTACTGGAAAGCGAAAAGTTGGATCGCCAAGCGAGGGACGCTGCGATTTCAAGACTGACAGAGATCGGAATTGAACTGGCGATGGACGACCTTGGTGAGGGTTACAGCGGCCTGAGGAGAATGTCTGAAGTTCCATTTAGCACGATCAAAATCGATCGCAGTCTAATGGCTAGTTTGATACCTCGTCCAATACAGACGATGGTAGTTATTGACACCCTAAATACTATGAGCGGTTCATTGGGGAAAAAGGTTGTGCTCGAGGGTCTTGAGACCGAGGCACACCTAGAGATGGCGACGAGGCTTGGCGTCCCATTTGGGCAAGGCTTCGGAATCGCCAGGCCAATGCCCGCTGAAAATATTCCAGGTTGGATTGAGGGCTTCAAATTTGATTCAGATCGGGTTCAAGTCAAGACCTACCTTGGAGGTCTCGCCCACCACTGGAAATCGGGGCACGCGGGTACGGCGGATAGCTGCCCAATTTCAATGCTGCTCGAGAGTAAAGTGAATGTTCCTGTCGAAATCATGCGGGCGCATGCGAAGTTGCATTCGCAGGCCACTCCGGATGGATCGGCGGCGGAACTCTCAGAATGGTTGCAAAAAGCGATCCAACAAGAACTTTAGGCAGCTTTCAAACTCCAGATCAAACCGTCGGGTTACGTGCAAATAAAGCCGCAGGTTCACGCAAGTCCAATCGGAATAATTTTCGTCCTAAGGGCCAGTTAGCAGGCTGGTGAGCACTAATCCACCGCTTCGAATTTGCGGGGAAATACCAACTCGGTTTCGCCCGATTCAACACTGGCGGAAAATCTTTCAGACATTATTTCAAATGCCTCCGGGCTTTGATCAATTAGTAGAAATTTTCGCTTCAGCCCTAAGGCTGCCGCTCCCAAGGTTCCACTACCAGCGAAAAAATCGAGCACCCAGTCCCCTTCTTGCGTACTGGCCTGTACCATGCGCCTTAGGATCCCAACTGGCTTTTGCGTGGCGTAACCGGTCTTTTCCTTACCAGTAGGGGATACGATCGTGTGCCACCACACATCGGTCGGCAGTTTTCCCGCAGCTACCTTCTCGGGAGTCACTAGTCCAGGAGCCATGTAAGGCTCACGATCCACTTCTTCCGAATTGAAGTAGTAGTGACTTGGGTCTTTTACGTACACCAAAATGTTGTCGTGCTTGGCCGGCCAACGGCTCTTGGACCTTGCCCCGTAGTCATAGGCCCAGATGATCTCGTTGAGAAAACAGTCACGTCCAAAAAGGGCATCGAGCATGACCTTTGCGTAATGGACCTCACGATAATCGAGGTGGAGATACAGCGTGCCATCCGGTTTTAGCAGGCGATAGGCATGAACTAGCCGTGGCTCCAAAAAAGCCCAATAGTCATCAAATGAGTCGTCATACGAAGAGAGTCTTCCTCTTATAGTGTCGTAGCCCTGACCTTTGAATCCAATCCTTGCTCCGGTCTCCGAACGCACGGTTTTTAGGCTCTGCCGACTCTGGATCCGTCCGGTGTTAAATGGCGGATCAATGTATATCATTCTGAAGCTGGCATCTGGGAGGCTAGGTAGCACGCCGAGGTTATCGCCCAATACCACTCGATTCGGATCGGCAGCAGTCCAGTTGTCGTGACTCATTCGACTCATACTACATCAGAGTCCGGCTGCGCTTTTCTAATGGCGTCATTAGTCGACCTTCCGTCGACGGCCGCCGCTGTATCGAAGGTAATTCGTCTCAATGAGCGATTGGGCAGGTAGACGGTGGCAAATTAAATTAAACGGGCGTCACCAGTTTCACGACATGACCTAGCAAGCACTACTCGGCTGTTCGATCTACCTTAGCGTCGGCCAGCTTTCCAAATAGCCGACCATGTCTACTCAATAGACCATGTCTACTCAATAGACCATGTCTACTCAATAGACCATGTCTACTCAATAGACCATGTCTTCTCAATAAGAGATGAAGTAAGGGTCGCTAGCACAATACTGACCAAAATCCTTGAGCTTGGTGCCCATTCAGCCAACCTCCATAGCTATCTTGAACTGATCCTATGGATCAAGCTAAACATAAATCGCCAGCCCAGCATTGCCAGCGCAAAAAATCCTACCGAAACCAGCACGAATGGTATCGCGCTCCCCTGGCCCACGATCAACCTCACTAGCTGGCCCACCAAAGCAGCAGTTACGCAGATGACCGTACCGGTGGGCCATATACGCAAAAAATAATCCATGGAGTTCTTCCACGGCCTGTTTATCGCCCAAGCCACAACCAAACCAGCGAAAAACGGCGCCACTGTTTTGACGAATCCACCGAATGACTCCCTGTGGCCGTGTACCGACCTTCCAATGACGACAAAGATGACTATAACCAGTAGATCCAATAGGCCAACTATGTATTTGCGCACCGCAGTAATCTACAGCACTAAATAGCACTAGAGGTAACTCGTCACATCGGAACCAGTGGGCAAATGGAAACCTGACATCCCAGAGCAGTTGATTAAATTTCCAAATGAAACCCATATTCACTCACAGCAAAGAGGCGGGCAGGGCCCTGAGGTGGCATTTCCCCAAACGCCGGCGAGATGGCTGATGGACATCGGTAAGAAGATGAAACTATGGGTGATTTTCGGTAACCGATCTCCTCGGTGAGTCCGCTTGGGTCGAGCTAATTGGAGGTTATAAATTAACTGATCATCCTTAGGATTCAGGGATCTTGTGAATGGCTGGGGCATAATTGCTGCTAGAGACGACTTAATCTCATAAGTATCCGATGTGCGCAGATCATTGACACCGACCCTCCACCAAAGTACTTTGAGATAATACCGAAATCGGCTTTGCCGGCTCGGATAGGGGGGAGTCAAAATATGCAGGTTCCTGCGCCCTTTGATTACAAGAGGGCTTCGACGTTAGCTGAGGCCATTGCACTGTTACGGGAGTGTGGGCCGGATTCTCGCGTAATAGCTGGAGGTCATAGCCTCCTGCCAATGATGAAACTTCGACTGGCTCGTCCTGAAGTGCTCATCGATATCAACCACCTCAGCGAACTCGACTACATCAAGGTCGACGGCAACACCTTGAAGATTGGAGCGATGGTCAGGCACGTAACACTGCAGAAATCACACCTAGCCGCAGAGTATTATCCGATATTCGCCGAGGCAGAAGAGCAGATCGCCGACCCTCTGGTCAGAAATCGCGGAACCGTCGGTGGGTCATTATGTCAAGCGGACCCGGCCGAGGATCTTTCTGCGGTCTTCTCAGCCCTTAAGGCAGACATACTCATCGCTGGCAGCTATGGAACGAGAAAATTACCAATATCTGAATTCCACACCGGTCCGTATACCACGGCCCTCAATCCCGACGAGATACTCACAGAAATCGACGTCCCACTCAGGTCAAACACCGGCAGCGCTTATGAAAAAGTCGAGCGAAGGGTTGGCGATTGGGCGA
>JAKBHQ010000193.1 GCA_021836665.1 Thermoplasmata archaeon | reverse complement strand
ACTGTACGGTCGGGATGGTTTCATTCTCCAAAGACTTGAAGGTACCGGTACTGCGTGGATCGAGCTTTCAGGCGAGATAATTAACTACAACCTCAATCCGGGCCAAAGTATCCTCGTACACCCCGGACACGTCGGGATGTTTCAGGATTCGGTTGCCTTTCAAATCACCACAGTACAAGGCCTATCAAATATATTCTTCGGCGGTGACGGATACCACCTCGTCGCGCTGACCGGTCCAGGCGAGGTCTGGTTACAGTCCATGCCAGTTGCGCTCTTGGCGCACGCCCTTGAGCCGTATTTACCATCAGGCAACGGGTCTGCGGCCGCCACCGGTGGTATTACGGGCGGAATAGTCGGCGGACTGTTTGGAAACAACATCTGACCTGATAGCTAGGGGTGGCGCTTCAGACGCCACCGTGGTGAATGGGTCTGTTGGAACTGGCCAAATAGAATTTTATCTAACTCATCGGTGGAGGGTGATAGCTTGCTTCGAAGGGCCTTTTGGCCTGGTTGGTGGCTACCTTGCCCTAGCGGACCGAGGTCCCCGAGGCCACTAGGTCTGGCGGTAGTCGTGGTCTCGGTGTAAATGTTGTGAAACCACCTTGAGTACGTGGTTGTTTTAGTCCTAATACCGTTGTCACCCGTTACCTGCACCGCCATGTGCACTTGGCTTTCTGGGACGCAACCTAGGTCTTGATCTGTGTCGATAAGTGTCCGACGGGTTAGCTTCCTATCCAAATACAGTTGATAGCTCCCAATTCTTTGCGGTAAAGCCGCCACCATCCGAACCTATTTTCTCCTCGTCCCGCAGGAGGGACGACGTTTAGGGCATGGAGTTTCGTCTTGCCAATCACAGCCTCATGATGGGTGTGCATATGGCCACAGACGTGAAGCTGTGGCTGAAGCGCTTCAGTGATGCTGCGGATAAGCTCCGTCCCTCGTCCATCTTGGATACCGATCGGCCAATCGTGGGTGATTACAACGTCGATATCGCCGAGCATCGACCCATTTTTCTTGGTGAGTTCCACTTCACTCTCGAGGTAATAGGTGCGCTCCTTCTTCGATGGTCTCCGAGTCTCCAACATCACACTGCGCTGGATTCCCGAGAGCCAAGCGATATTTAGGCTGTGGATGGTTGCGGCACCGGCGCGTCCCAGGTAGAAGACGTTGTCGCCCCACTTGATGGGTGGGTCTCCTTGGTATTCGTCGAGCATTTCATAAGGCTCATGGTTTCCTCCGATGAAATAAACCGGTGATTTGAGATCTCCGGGTCCAAGGGCTGAAAACAGTCCCATTGAGCGATACTTGTTGGGTACGTGGACCGTAGCCAGGTCTTCTTCGTTTCGTATGGCTTCTGCATCTCCAACCTGGAGTACGAGATCAGGAACATGGCCAAGGATGTCGGTAGCTGAATTGATGGCATCGATTACGCAGTCCCACTGACCGTGCACGTCACCGATGACGAGGAAGGTTGTATGGGCATTGAGTTCCTTAGAGCCCGTCTCTAGTTTGATTGAACGATGGGCTCTGGTTTGAGAGTGTAATTCCATTCGCCGTGGAACTCGTGACGAACTATCGGCAGCGATGATAATTCAGCATCTGAGATCTTGACTCCGGTCGGATAATAGCCTTGGTCTCGCATCGCTTTGATTTGAAGTCCCTTGGAAGTCGTGGTGCCAGAGATGAGTTCGACAATTGTACGATAACTAACCAGTGGTCTCCCCCTCCAGTTCATGGAGATGAAGCTGAACATCTTGTGTTCAATTTTGTTCCACTTGCTCGTTCCTGGTGGGTAGTGACATACCGTTATTTCAAGACCAAGCTCTCGGGCAAGTTTCACAAGTTCTACTTTGTACGCTCGAACCCGATAACCATTGGATCCACCAGCATCAGCAGTGACAAGAAGTCTCTTGGCATCAGGGAAGCGTTGCTTGCCCATCTGGTGCCACCAAAGACGAATTGCTTGGGCGGCAAAAGATGCCGTGTCTCCCGAGTCTCCAACAGAGACCCAGCCCTCGTTGTTGGTGACGTCATAAACCCCATAGGGAACCGCCCTTCCAAGCTCCTGGTCGACAAAATCGTGAACATTCACCTTGGTTGGCTCTCCGGCTAGATGGTACTCGGTCCCACCGTTTGAAAACTCTCCTACCAGCTCTTTCTTTTTGGTGTCGACGGATATTACTGGTTGGAAATCTTCTGCGTGGCTTGCTACTTGGGAGTTGAGATATTCGAACTGGCGGTCTCGGTCGGGATGATTTGTACCCTCTTTTCCCTTTTGTGGTGCCTGTAGGGAATATCCGAGGCTCTTCAGTATTCGTGCAACGGTATCAGCGGAGACCTTGAAACCCTGTCTTTGTAGTTCAGCTGCTAAGTGCCTGGTCGACTTTGACGTCCAGCGGAGATAGGACATTGGATTACCACGGGTACTTGGATGAACTAGTTCATCCAAGGCTAGTAAGAGACCGGGCTGTTTTTCTATAAGAGGTTTATCGCCCCCGCCAATTGCCCTGAGGCGGGATGTGGGCTCGATACCGTCTCTCACTTCTGAAACAGCTTTGATGATGGTATTGCGGCTCATCTGAGTCGCAGTCGCTACTCGTGTGTTGTTTCCAGGTCCGAGGACATCTGCCATTGCACCAACGGCAACTCTACGTTGAAGCTCATTTAAATGTGGAAGGAGGATGCCAAAGAATCGCGCGAGCGACTCATCGGTGATCTCCATACCACAAGCCTATCACGCGCGTACTAACTTACTGCAGGCTCTTAGGCATTTCTGCTCCCTGCTCATAATGGATTGATTGCTCATAATGGATTGATTGCTCATAATGGATTGATTGCTCATAATGGATTGATTGCTCATAATGGATTGATTGCTCATAATGGATTGATTGCTCATAATGGATTGATTGCTCATAATGGATTGATTGCTCATAATGGATTGATTGCTCATAATGGATTGATTGCTCATAATGGATTGATTGCTCATAATGGATTGATT
>JAKBHQ010000324.1 GCA_021836665.1 Thermoplasmata archaeon | reverse complement strand
CTGCGCAGACCCATTCTCTCCCAAGGCCACAAGGGCGTCCGCTGGACACTGTTTGAGCGTCCCGATCCGGATTACTGACCACTTGGCAGAGGAGATCGCCAAATTTAAAGGTCTCGGTGCGAGAGTTTTCGCCGCTGGCGGTGGGGGAACTTTGACCCTAGCGGACTGTGCGGACCTGTCGCGAGCTATGGTAATTTTTGGCTCCGAAGGATCTGGGGTACCGCGGGAATTGTTAGCGATGGTCGATGGGGTGGTAACGATACCGATGGCCAAGGGTGTCGAGTCTCTGAACGTGGCGGTTGCGGCCGGCGTAATAGGATACACACACCTTGCCGCCATGGCCGATCCCCGCAATATCTGATACTGGGAAATCTGATACCCCAGAAACTCAAATACCTGGATTGGCCACTTCTACTGCCTATTCCTTAGTGGCTCGAGGAGTCCGAATAGCTTTTTGTTCTGTTTATATATTTTTGAAAAAACACCGTAATACCCCTCGAACAACCTCTCATTTGGCGGGTGAGGGATGAATATGTCATCGATTTCTATTGCCGCTTTAATCTCGGAACGACCTATAGTTCCATTCCCAAAGAGTGCCATGAGTCCAGCGCCCTTTAAATTTGCGTAGATCGGATCCTTTACCCTGTGCACCTCCGTCTTTAGTGCGTCGGCGTGGATCTGACACCACAGGTCGGAATTTGCTCCCCCGCCAATCATGCGTACCTTGTCGGGCCATCTCTGACCGGTGAATTTGATAAATGGTTCCAGAAGCCATCGATTCGATAGCGCAACACCCTCTAAAACGGAGCGAGTTAGGTCGGCTCTCGTAGTGTTGAGAGACATCCCGACGAAGACCGCTCGGGCATTTTTGTCGTCGACGGGAGACCTCTCTCCGGCTAGCCAAGGGGCGAACACCACGCCATTTGAACCGGGTGATGATCGAGCGGCCAAGCGATCGAGATCGGAGAAGCTAGCGGTCTCCGCTTGGGTAGACCCATCGTCAAATATGATGTCCCGGAACCAATCTAGGGATTCACCAGCGGTTTCATGATTGTTGGCCACCAGGTATTCACCCGGAAAGATACCCGGTATCGAGGCAATCGAATGGACAATGTCGGTCTTTTTTTTAGACATCTGGGTCGATATCCAGGCGGTGGTGGAGAGGCAGATATGAATCTCGTTGGGGTCGATTGAACCCGAACCGATCGCCCCGGTGTGGAGATCCGGTAATCCGGTTATCACCTTGGCTCCCGGATCGATGTGCAGCTCCTTCGCCGCCATGTCAGATATTTTGCCTATAACGGATCCAACGGGGATGAGACCGGGGAGTTTCGCCAAGGGTATTTTGGTCAGTCGGAGGAGTTTCTCGTCATAGTGATAGCGATCCAAGTGGGTATTGTCGGTCAGCCAACTGGCGGTCATCGATGCGTGGGTTGCCGATGCGACCCCGGTCAACTTCATCGATATAAAGTCGACTGGCTCGAGATACCAACTCGTCTCCGCTGCAATTTCTGGTAGTTCCCTCTCGATGAAGCTTATGTGGCCGATCGGGTCGGCACCAGACCTCGATGGAGCCCCGCCGGTCTTTCTAATGAAGGAGAGGGCCGCTAGTGGGTTGTAACCCATGAACCCTCCACCGATGATCTCCTTGGAGTAGGGTGCTCCCCTCTCGTCCATCCAGAGAAGGCAGTCTCCCACCGGTTCTCCGGTACTGTCTACCGGCACGGTCGAAGCCCATTGGCCGGTAGCGCAGACCGCTACGAGGGCCCCCTTAGGGTCAAATTCGTCAACGATTGAGCGAGTTAGTTCGACTATCGACGCCCACCAGGAACTGGGGTCCTGGGTGGCGGATTGGGGTCCGTCGGGGTGCAAGGTCGAAATCTCCGCAGTCCGCTTCGCAACTAGGGTTCCATCGGCCCTGATTAGACCTACTTTCACCCCTCCGGTTCCGAGGTCGATGCCGAGTGCGTACTGGTCCTTACTCATGGGCATGCTTAGTGCGCTAGTCCGTAGAAGGCATCTAGAGCACCGACGAGAAGTTCCTCTACGACCTTGTTGCCCTCGACGCTGCCCGCCAAGCCGTAGAGCGCAGACGATTCCGCCTGGCTGAGCCCGGGGCTCTTGGCATAGGCTACGGCATCGGCGAGTGTTGAGAGGAAGTCCTCCATTACATTGGGAAGGGTATTTGGACGGGTAACGCAGAAGTGGAGGCCCGGGGGGAGTTGTAAGCCGTTCAGACGCCAACCCTTTTTGCTTAGGTAGTCATTCACGTGGAAGATATCTATCGAGTCTGAACCGAAGCCGACCAAAAAAGTAGGGTCACCGTAAATCTTCAGTTCTGCCATACCTTGGATACCCCTCTTCAGCAGGTCAGCGGTTCGGAAAATGTCCCGCGCAATCTCGAGATAACCCTGCTCCCCGAGGGTAACCATCGACGCCCAGGTCGAGGCGATCAGCCCACCGGAGCGTGAACCGGCCATCCCTGGGGATAGATAAAGTCCACCTGGCCAGTCTGGGAAGGTGAAATACTGATGCTTTCGGAGTTCTCTATTGGCATACATGAGGACCGAAGTACCCTTTAGGCCATAACCGTACTTATGAGTGTCAGCGGAGATGGAGGTTACGCCTTCGACCGAAAAATCAAAGTCGTCAATTGGGTATCCGAGCATCTTACCGAAGGGCAGTAAGAACCCTCCTAGGCAGCCGTCTACGTGTAGGCCTATGTCGTGCGCAATGGCTAGTTGGCCGAGTTCCGCAATTGGGTCGACCAGACCATAAGGGTAGGAACCGGCTGAGCCGACTAGTGCGATGGTGTTCCTGTTTATGTGGTCTTCGACCCAGTTCAAGTCGACCAAAAAGTTCTTATCCAGCGGTGCGCGTAATACTTTTACCCCAAAGTAATGACCACCCTTGTCGATTGCGACGTGAGCGGAGTTGGGAATTATTACCTCGGGTGCGGATACTCCTTTGGTCTGGGCCGCCCATTCTCGATAGGCGAATA
>JAKBHQ010000505.1 GCA_021836665.1 Thermoplasmata archaeon | reverse complement strand
TGTTCACACTGAGGTATGTTTCAAGATCGCTTTGCGACCAAAAAGTCAAGGGGTTGATCCTGTATGTCGGCCCGGCTTCGACCATCTGTAGGTCTTTCCGAGTCGGCGAACTTGCCCTCGTTCTAGCGTTGAGAATAGCGTCGGTGCTGGTATCGGCCAGGTAGGCCTGGAGCGGGTCTATCTTGTTTATTTGGCAACACTTTTCTGGTTCGCTGAGGTAGAGATCTTCGATTGTGGACCCAGCTGACAAAGTCCGAAATGTGATTCCTGGGTAGCGCTGATCGAGTTCGGAGAATAGTTTTACCGTCTCTGGGAAGTGGTAGCCGGTATCGACAAAGAGTAGCTCGCCCTGGTATCCGACCTTTGCCGCCAGGTCTATCAGGACTTGGCCGGAGACATTGAGTCCGGTCGACATTTTGAGATTTAAAAACTTACCGATTGCCCAGGTGATGCACTCTTCGGCCGCCTTTTCAAGCACTTTTGTCAATCTGTGCCTCTTGGTCGAGAAGATCGAGTACTGCGTCGATCGCATCTTCGATGGAAGTCTGTGCGGTATCTATCACCAGATCTGGGTTGATCGGAGCTTCGTATGGGTCGTCGTAGCCAGTTAGCCCGGTGATCTCGCCGGCTATCGCCTTGCGATAGAGTCCCTTTGTGTCCCTGGAAACTAGGACTTCGAGATCTGCATGGACATAGATTTCGAAGCTTCTTGGGCTCCTCGATAGCGCTTTGTCGCGTGATTCGCGGTAAGGGCTAATCGCGGAAACAAGGACAACTACTGAATTTCTCGACAAGAGTAGGGCGAGATACCCTAATCGGCTCACTTGGAGGTCTCGGTCCGCTTTCGAAAATCCAAGGTCTGGAGAAAGTTCATTGCGTATCTCGTCGCCGTCCAACGCCTCGACTGCGACTCCGCGATGCTGAAGTATCTTTAGCACGCCCGAAGCAATTGTCGATTTACCGGCACCAGATAGGCCGGTGAACCAAAGGACCGGCGCATCAAGGTTGTTTACCAATGGCATATTTCTCCTTTTTTTGCTATGGGGATTCTAGTAAAATTTTCGACAGTATTAGGTATCAGATAGATATATAAAAATAGTGATTTATTATGACATACCGAGATATCTTTTTGATTGATTTTTTCTTTGCTAGCTTGCTTTTTGCGAAAGTTTTATCTCTTCGAGTTGGCTACGAAGCTTTTGCTCTATTTCTAACCAGTCGCAGTGAAGCGGGGATTGCCCATTTTCTATCATCGTCTGGCGCATCTGCGCAATGTGCTCAAATACCAGTACGTCTGACGCGGTGACGGAACTAGCAAGACGGTTTGCCAGGGATTTGGCGAAAGATGGCGATCCTCCCGAAGTCGAGACAGCAAGGGTTATGCCCCGATGGGGCGTTCTCGTGGACATGTGGTAGAAGTCGCAAGTTTCCTTCTCGTCGAGGGTATTCAGCAGGAATCCGCAGACAGACTTCCATCGAAATAGCCATGAGTTGATTTTTGGGTCGCGATCGGTTGCGATGACAACCCGAGCTGAAAATAGCGCTCTAATCGGTGGCCGTTCTTTTTGAACCAGCTGGATTCGCCTGTCCGATTGAAACTGCATACGGGGCGAATAGTGCACTACCGCCGCCCCTTCGTCCGCAAGTGATTGCGCCCTAGTCGCTGCCTCTTTGGAACTCCCTACTACCAGGACTTTTTGACCGCTGAGCTGGAGAGAGACTATCATCCGGCGGCCTCGATTTTACCTTGACGAAGTCTCGTTCTCTCAAGCGGTCTGAAAGAGTCGATTAGCTCGATTGATTGGCGACTTACGAAGTCGCCAAAGGACTCAGCCCTGAAGCGGTTGTCTCTGAAGAGAACGAGGATCGGAATCAGAGCGGCGACCAGTGATTGGCGATCAACATCCTTGGCGAATAGTCTTCCAAGGCGAGTACCTTGGCGATCTGCCCCAAGGTAGATGTCGTACGATCGCTTTGATCTGCCCACTATTCCAATTTCTGCGAGGTATGGCCTCGCACAGCCATTAGGGCAACCCGTCATTCGCACTTCAAACGACTGATCTGCTAGGCCGAGTCCCTCTAGATTTTCAGCTAATTCGGCGAGGAATGTTGGCAGGTATCTTTCAGACTCTGCCAGGGCAAGCCCGCATGTTGGGAGTGCTACGCAAGCGAAGGACTCTCGAAACACTTTTGGCTGAGTTTCGGGATCTAGTGCGGGGACGTTTTGGAGCGTCTTGAAGAAATTCACTCGCGCTTCGGAAGGTATACCCTTGAGCAGCAGGTCGCCCTTTGCGGTGATCGCCAACTTCGGATTTGTTAGTTCGACGAGACGCCTGATCGTGGTGAGGTACGGAAGATCGGGTGTATCTTTGATCCTCCCCGAAGGAAGTTTTATGCCGAAGTCAAAGTGATCGCTCGTCTCGTTGGTCACTCCGAGGTGGTCGGTGGTTTCGGCAAAGACATCCTTAGTCGCCTCCCTAATCGCGATACCGCTTAGCGCTTCTACCTCCTTGCGTACTTTATCTACACCCCAACGATCTACTAAGTATTTGAACCTTGCGTGTGTTCTGTCGTATCGGTCGCCGACATCCCTTTGAATCGAGATTATTGCGTCGATGACGCCAAATACATCTTGGCGATCGACCTCTCCGAGGAGGTCAGCCAGCCGAGCGAAAGTTGATTCGTCAGCCGCTGACCTTCCCATTCCCCCGCCGACGTAGATCCTTATTGTGTCAGGTTCGGCCTCGTCGATGACGACGCCGACGTCGGACGACAAGACGTCGGTGCAGTTGTCGGAGGACAGCGCTAGGCCTATCTTGAACTTTCTCGGGAGCATCGTCAATCCATATATCGAAGCATCGACGCTGGGGGCGTTGAGTATTTCGTTAGGGATCCTTTCTCCGTCAACCCATAATTCGAGGTATGCATCGGACGGCGCCTTGTAGCGCAGCGATATCTCTTTTGCTAGTTCAGATAGTCGGACCTTTTGACCTTCGCTTTGT
>JAKBHQ010000208.1 GCA_021836665.1 Thermoplasmata archaeon | reverse complement strand
AATGGCATTGGGCATAAGAAGGCACTTCACCGAAGAGGGTGTGCACCCCTATCAGATGGTGCGATGGGAGAAGAGGGATTCGCGCATAACCAACTTCAAGGACTCAACTGTCGCATTCGAACAGCTTGGCGTTGAAGTACCCGAGAGTTGGAGCGTGAATGCTACAAACATTTTGGCGCAGAAGTACTTCCGTGGAAATTTGGGTACCCCCGAGCGTGAGCATTCGCTCAAGCAGGTCGTGGACAGGGTAGTCGACACCATTACCGCATGGGGACGCAAGGATGGTTACTTCGTAGATGACGATGAGGCGGAGACATTTTCTGACGAACTGAAGTACCTGGTAATTAAGCAAAGAGCCGCATTTAACTCCCCAGTGTGGTTCAACATAGGCGTTAAAGGCGTTCCAGCCCAGGCATCAGCCTGTTTTATCCTCGCCGTTGACGATTCGATGGACTCGATACTCAACTGGTACCGCGAAGAGGGGATTATCTTCAAGGGCGGCTCCGGAGCAGGAGTGAATTTGTCCAAGATTCGTTCATCAGCTGAGTTTATAAAGGGCGGCGGTACCGCTTCCGGCCCAGTAAGTTTCATGAGAGGGGCCGACGCTTCAGCTGGGACAATCAAATCGGGCGGCAAGACTAGAAGAGCGGCCAAGATGGTGATACTAAATGTTGATCACCCAGACATCGAGGACTTCATTTGGTGTAAGGCCCTAGAAGAGCGCAAGGCTAGGGTGCTACGCGACGCCGGCTTCGACATGGACCTCGATGGCAAGGACAGCTTTTCCATCCAGTATCAGAATGCCAACAACTCGGTTCGAATTACCGACGAGTTCATGCAGGCCGTGGAGGCTGACGGCGATTGGGATCTCAAGTCTGTTTCAACTGGCGAAACGATCGCTACGAAAAAGGCCAGGACTATCTGGCGGGAGATTGCAGAGGCCTCGTGGGAGTGCGCCGATCCTGGGCTTCAATTCGATACCACGATCAATCGCTGGCATACTGCCCCAAATACGGGGAGAATTAATGGTTCGAACCCCTGCTCGGAGTATATGCACATCGACAACTCCGCTTGTAATCTCGCAAGTTTAAACCTCCTGACTTTTTTGAATGATGACGGATCTTTCGACATTGCCGGTTTCGAATCGGCGACTAGGGTCGTCTTTACCGCCCAGGAGATATTGGTTGGGAATGCCGACTATCCAACCGAAGGTATTGCAGAAAACTCTCGCAGGTTTCGTCAGCTAGGTATTGGGTATGCAAACCTCGGGGCCCTTTTGATGGCGAAGGGCCTCCCTTACGACTCCGCCGAGGGGAGGGCATGGGCGGCTTCGATAACAGCGCTACTTACCGGTGGTTCTTATGCGACTTCCGCCCGGTTGGCGGCCCGAATGGGTCCATTCGCCGGCTATTCGCAGAACAGCGAAGCGATGATAAATGTGCTCAAAATGCATAGAGAGGCCGTTTCGAAGATTGACGAAGAACTTGTCCCTACCGAGTTGCTAACTGCGGCTCAGGAGATCTGGGATGAGGCCGTTGAGCAGGGAGAAGCGTTCGGAGTCAGAAATGCCCAGGCGAGCGTTCTGGCACCTACTGGGACAATTGGCCTGCTTATGGATTGCGATACAACCGGAATAGAGCCGGATTTAGGCCTGGTGAAGACCAAGAAGCTGGTTGGCGGCGGAACTATGTCGATAGTTAACCAGACGGTTCCAAGGGCATTACGTCAGCTTGGATATGGTGAGGATGCAGTAGCCGAGATAGTTTCTTACGTCGATAAGAACCGCTCGATTGTCGGTGCGCCGGGGCTGAAAGAGGGACACCTTCCAGTCTTTGCTTGTTCAATGGGCGACAATACTATCCACTACCTCGGCCACGTTAGGATGATGGCGGCTGTCCAGCCATTCATTTCCGGTGCAATCTCAAAGACGGTCAATATGCCAGAAGAGGCGACCGTTGAGGAGATTGAAAAACTACATTTTGATGCATGGAAGATGGGGATTAAGGCTGTCGCTATCTACCGCGACAACTGCAAGGTGGCTCAGCCGCTTTCGACTGCTAAGGCAACATCTCTAACCGATTTGGAGCTGGCGAAAAAGGTCGCAGAACTTGAGAAGGCGCTAAATACTCAGACCGTTGTAGTGAAGAAACCGATGCGGGAGCGCCTGCCAAGACGGAGACGCTCGGCGACGTTTGCTTTCAGGGTCGCCGACTGTGAAGGTTATGTAACGGTTGGCGAGTATGACGATGGCAGGCCCGGCGAAGTGTTTATGAAGGTTTCCAAGCAGGGTTCTACCCTGGCTGGGATCATGGATGCTTTTTCAATTTCCGTTAGCCTTGGTCTACAGCATGGAGTTCCCCTGTCGACCTTCGTCCGTAAGTATACGAACATGAGGTTTGAACCGGCAGGAATGACCGACGATCCAGATATCAGAATCGCCGCTTCGCTCGTGGACTACATATTCCGACGATTGGCGGTTGACTACCTACCATTGGACGAGCGCCTCGACCTTGGGATCCAGACGGTCCAAGAGAGGACTCAGCCATTGCTATTTCAGGATGATCCGGTAGCAATAGTCGATTCTTCGATGTCTGACTATTCTCACGAAGCTCATGCGGTGGCTCCTGACTTGAATTTGTTGTCTCGGGAGGCAGCAAAGGATTCCCCATACTGCTATCAGTGCGGAAATGCTATGCAAAGAGCCGGATCTTGCTTTGTATGCACTAGCTGCGGCACTACTAGCGGATGCAGTTGATTCTCGAGAGCATATTGGGGCGGATAATAAAAGCCCGGAGAGTATAAGACCGGAGAGTATAAGACCGGAGAACATTAGCAAGGTCTATACGGGTCGCCGAATGGTTCATGTCGTAGGTCGAACCATTGGCCGCTCTGGCCGGACTTCCGGAGATAATAGGCACACAACTACCCCATAAATGATGCTTTAGCAGGGGAAATGGACGCGTTTCGACATTTGAGTCGTGTTACTACGCGAGTCTGTGAGC
>JAKBHQ010000397.1 GCA_021836665.1 Thermoplasmata archaeon | reverse complement strand
CATCTTGCCTACGGTAACGCTTTCCTATGGACTGGACTTCGTCATAGTCGGTTGAATAACGTTCCGCCAGCATGCCAAAGACCCTTCCCGACAGCTCGGAAAGCTCGGGCTTCTTCGAGAGCGGCAGTACCGCAATGCTGTAAGGAGCCAGCCTAGGATCGAGCCTGAGCACCACCCTCTTCTCATCGGCGACTACATCTTCGTCATAAGCCGCCAGCAAAAATGCCATCATCGCCCTAGTCGCTCCGGCCGCAGGCTCTATTACGTAGGGCACATACGGTTCACCGGTCTGTTGATCGAAGTACTCGAGTTTCTCGCCGGAACCTTTGGCGTGGGAATTGAGGTCGAAATCGGTCCTGTTGGCTATCCCTTCAAGCTCTCCCCACCCCCAGGGAAAATCGAACTCTACGTCGACCGTACCGGCGGAGTAGTGCGAGAGTTCCTCTTTTTCATGCGGCCTAAGCCGGATCTTTTCGGCGGAGATACCGAGATTCAAGTACCAGTTAAACCTCTCCTTGTACCAGTATTCAAACCACTGGTCAGCCTCCGAAGGGGGAACGAAAAACTCCATCTCCATCTGTTCGAACTCCCGAGTCCTAAAGACGAAGTTTCCAGGAGTTATCTCATTTCGAAAGCTCTTGCCGATTTGGGCTATGCCAAAGGGGGGCTTTAACCTGGACGACTGGAGGACATTTTTGAAGTCAACGAACATGCCTTGTGCCGTCTCCGGACGCAGGTAGGCTACCGAAGCGTCGTCTTCAACCGGCCCGACAAATGTCTTGAACATCATATTGAACGCTCTCGCCTCGGTCAGGTCAGTGGATCCACACTTGGGGCATACCCCGGCGATCTGATCTTCCCGCCAGCGCTCCTTACAATTACGGCAGTCGACCAGTGGGTCGGTGAAGTTGGCGAGGTGGCCCGATGCCTCCCAGATCTTTGGGGTAGTAAGGATCGAGGCCTCTAAGCCCACTACGTCGCGCCTCGTCTGGACCATAGACCTCCACCAGGCGTTACGGACGTTTCGCAACATGAGAATCCCCAGTGGTCCGTAATCGTAGGTCGATCGGAAACCTCCATAGATCTCCGCAGACTGAAAGACAAAGCCCCTACGCTTCGAGAGGCTGACGATTTTCTCCATGAGTTCTGGGTCGGACATAGCCGCACACTAGCCGCTCTTAGGGCAATTGCCTAACGGCTCGTTGGCGGAATTAGCGAAAATTTAAACCAACCAAACTTTGAGGTCGGCCAGAAACTGAACCACTCGGATAGGGCAGAAAAGCGATCTCCTGGAATGGTGCGGGTATCAGTGTCTAAGAACGGGACTTATCGTCTTGAGCTTCCTCTCGATCATCGCCTCACAGAATGAAACGACTAGCCCCTCCATCACGAACTCATCTCGCCGTTCGGTAACGGCAAATGCCCTTGAAGCTTGCCCTTGGAGAACTAGCCTCATCGCCCTAAGGGCTCCAGGGGTAATCTCGCTTCCGATCGGATGCTGTGAGCAGGTCACCGCGGCTGCCTTTGGATCGAAGGCGACTATGTCGTCATTAGTACCACAGAACCGACACGCGTCGAGGTTCGGACCGAACCCTTCAATCTGCAACGCCCGCAAAAAAAATGCCGGCACATACATCACCGACTTGTTATTAGCCAATGAGCGGATTGCCCTAATCGTTGCGTCAAATAGTGCCGGATCTGGGTAGTCGTCATGAGTCAACTTATCCACGATCTCAAGGATAGACATCGCCCTCTGTATCGATGGGAGGTCTATTCGCAGTTCAAAATTGGAGTCGATCGTTTCGGCCTGAGAGAGTATGTGAAGGTCCTTTCCCATCCAGAGCTGAACGTTTAGATGGCTAAGGGGCTCGACACGCCCGCCGATACGACTCTTGGTCTTTCTGCTTCCCTTTGCAATGGCCCGCAACTTACCATGCCCCTTGGTAAAGAGAAGGACGATCCTGTCGGCCTCGCCGAGCCTGTAGCTCCTAATTACAAGGGCCTCGTCCCTTATAAGCGCCACTACTTACCCCTTCTGGCTAGCTTTCTGCGACCGCCGATTGCGATCAAAAATGGAAAAACCACCAGCGGAATCAGCAATGACAAGAACTGCTTCGCTCCAGCCGCTACCAGTATTATCATCAAGATCACTAGCAGGATAAGCCCCAAAATCAATACACTACGCAATCAGGAACCCCCACCCAGACCGCCGTAACGGCGATTTCGCCGCTGATATTCCTTCACCGCCTCAAATAGGTGCTCCTTCCGGAAATCCGGCCAGAGCACATCCTGAAAAATGAACTCGGAATAGGCGATCTCCCAAAGCAGAAAGTTTGAAATCCTGAACTCTCCAGACGTTCGAATTACCAGGTCTGGGTCTGGGGCATCTGGGTAATAAAGTGCCTTGGCTATCGTCTTTTCATCCACAGACCTAGCGGAGGTTCCATCTTGGATGATCTTTTTAACCGCATCTACGATCTCCGCCCTGCCACCGTAGTTGAAAGCGATGGTCAAAGTCAGGGTTCGATTAGCACGGGTCAATTCTGTTGCGCTATCGATCTCCTTCGCTACGCTTCGGGGAACCCTCCAGTCCCTCCGACCTGAAAATCGAATTCTCACCCCTCTTCCATTGAGGTAATCCCTCCGATTGCGAAGTAGGTTTTTGTTGAACCCCATTAGGTATCTGACCTCCTCAGGAGGTCTGCGCCAATTTTCAGTAGAAAAGGCATATACGGTCAGCCACTTTATCCCGAGGTCCAAAGCACCATCGACTGCGTCCAAAAGCGCAACTTCTCCGGCTCCGTGTCCCTCGGTCCTCGGCAGTCCCCTCATCTTTGCCCATCGGCCATTCCCATCCATAACACAACCGACATGGACGGGAATGTTCTTTAGGTCAATATCGGGGATCGAAGACTCCCGTGAAACCACTACTCCCCCTTCAAGCTCGCTTCAGTTCAGCCTCAAGGTGTAGCTGAGTTGGATGACCGGGTATGGCCATAGAAAATCTATAA
>JAKBHQ010000364.1 GCA_021836665.1 Thermoplasmata archaeon | reverse complement strand
CAAAGCGGGCTCACTGGTGGAGATGACTCCGGCTATCACCATGGACGACCCCAGGAGGATAGGAGCAAAGAGCCTAACCGACTTACCGATGACAGAAATATTGAGAAATGGGTGCCTCTGCATTATCTGGTGGTGCTTTTTTGAGAGGCGTAAACGGGGACGGGAATCAAGACGGGCTTAGTAGTCCCGCTGAGTGGATCGAGCCAGTCTGGAAGGTGAAGGCGAACTTTGATTCGGCTTGGATCAATCCGGGGAATTTGAAGGGAGGAGAGAAATGTAATTAGTCTCGAGCTTGATACCATCGTAAGCTCTTTCTGAAGCTCCTACGCTTAGGCCGTCGAGGACGGTTTGTTAGGGCGGTGCTTCCTTTCGTAGCATACCACACATTGGTATTGCTTGCAAGGGGTCCTTGGATCTGCGAGCCTAGGGTAAGGTCGAGGTTTTGATAGTTGGGTGGTAATTGTGCCAACATACTGTTGTTGGGACGACCTTGAATCGTCTCATTTGATCTCGGGTAGCTGGTAGTAATGCATCAGCTAGACATGGATGTTGTAGTTTTTAGGTCAAGAATAAAGCGCCTTAATCATTCGGCTCCAAATTGTGCCTGGATGTGATTTCCGACCCACATCTAAGCAGGTGACCGAGGCCGACCCGGTGAGAGTTGCCGAGTCTGCATCTGCTCGGACGCCATCCGCTCCACTGCTCTAAAGGTTATCCTCCGTCGAGTCATTGGAATCTATCTCTGAGCATTAGATGAGACTCCGTAAGTTAAAGTCAGATCAATTGATCAATTGTCCATTTTGCTGAGGGTGGTGCCACGAGCTTAGCGCTGGGCATTTTCGCCGGGCACTTGCGCTCGCCATAGCCAAGCCCCCACGAGTGTCCGAATTGGACGGAGCGATCACACTTTGGTAGATTTCAAAATCGAGGCCATGATTACCTGGGCAGGGATGTCGAGGGGTAGGTTTGTAATAGAGTCGAAATTGTTTCACTTGGCACGATAAGTCGGTTGGCATTTGTCGACTCATTGATCAGTTTCGGTTTCAGTCGACGACGGTTGACCGAATATCCCAAAAGAGGTTCATCGAAATGTCTGGCCCGGGATTTCTACGACGGCGGGAGTTTTGCTCCATTATCGGAATCGGCCGGCCCCTAATTTGAGTCGGCCGATTTCCCCCAAAACGCGGAAGTTAATCGGTCGATTTTTGCGATCCAGCCCACTGTCGATTACTTGTTTTGCGTTGCTAGTTGCGGCGTGTGGACCAACATCACAGGATAGCCCAGCCAATGCACCTTTGGTAACTCCGGACAGATACGTGACTTCCCCCTCAGGAGATGATGTTGCAAGCGGAGTTTTTGTAAAAGGTGTTCGACTCGGCGGATTGTCTATCTCTCCTATGGCTTCTGGAAGTGCCAGGGAGCATCTAGGACTGACCTGGAGTCAAGCCGCTAAGTTATTTAGGTCGTCCACCTCCGAGGAGGATGCCCACCTAAATGCCATCTTGGGTTTCGGCCTGGTTTCGCTATCCGGTTCGAAGCATGCCCTTGGTGGTTTAAAAGTGGACCACCGTCCCGCCTGGGTCGGAATAGCCTGGGGTGAGATTACTAGCTGCCCTGCGATGAGGACCTCAAAGGAATCAAATGCTCTCAAAGCTGCAGCTAAGCCGATTTACTCCGCTGTGGTGATTTATGGCCGCGGGGGATTGGGCGCCTTCGCCTACGATAGCCGAGGTCAACTCCCTTGCGGTGGAGCTATTTCTGGGCCAATAATAAGGCCCGCTCGTGAGGTGGAGTCGGTACCTTGGATTCTAAAGAGCATTGATGGTGCCGGCGTCGTTCAGGCTGGCCTTAGCACTTCAAGCTGCGGACAGGTCTTTTCCGAGTCTGCATCGGGCAACTTGAAAACTGGAAAGTTCACCTTGAGTGTGGAAGAGAGTGTGCCATTTGATCCGAAAGGATGCTCTATAGCGGTTTCGAGGCAGATCTCGATCTCGCTATTGCCTCCATCTGGTGTTACCAATACTGGCCCCCCAAGTGGGGGAATTGTCGTCGATCATGGGCCAATCGGAACTGCTTCCGTCCTCCAGGTGTCAAAGGTATTGGGTGGAGGAAGCTGAGTGGGGGAAGCTGAATGGGGGAAGCTGAATGGGGGATAGAGGTTCTAGGGCTCGAAACAGGAGAAGGACTGCGGAGAGTTAGCTACCTAAGCGCGGTAGAACTATAAGTCTCCTGGCCTGGCGGCCCAGTAGAGGTTAGATTTGCCATTGGGTGAGTGTAGCTGGTGGGCCTAGGCCCTATCCATTTGGTGGAGGAGATAGCCGCAAAGGGAGGTGTACGAGGTGGCACTTGAGGATGGATTATCGAATGAGCGTCGATTATTTCAGGAAGCGCTACAGGGGTGCCTCGAGCTGGTTGGCCAAATAGATGACACCAAATGGGGAGTGCCAGCGCTTGGAGATTGGGACCTGCGATCACTTCTCGGGCATACCGGTCGAGCCATGTCGACGGTGGAGGCCTACCTATTGCAACCCGACTCCGGCGTTCTTCCCTTGCTCGCGAGTCCCAGTGATTACTTTCGAGCTGCTAAAGCAGGTCTTTCCGATCAACGAGCGGTGTTAGATCGAGGCATGGCCGCTGGCTTGGCCCTAGGGATTGATCCGAAAGGGGCAATTAGCGAGTTGGCCGACAGAGGAAGGGCAGCAATTCTTGACGCAGCTAACGAGGCCTTTGTAACGACACCCGTGGGAAAGATGCGACTTGATGACTACCTTCCTACTCGGACCTTCGAACTAGCGGTACACTCGGTCGATATAGCGACTGTGCTCAATCTTGAGATTCCAGAAGTTCTATGGCGACCTATCTACGCTTCGCTGGATTTGGCTATTCACCTGTTGGATGGGATTGATAATGCCGTACTGGTTTTGTCGGCGATAACCGGAAGAAGGGGGATTGAGAAGGGGTTTAGCATCCTTTGACCTTCTAGAAACCGATAGCTGTTTAAAAAAGGCGAACTCCTGA
>JAKBHQ010000154.1 GCA_021836665.1 Thermoplasmata archaeon | reverse complement strand
GACCATATCAGGCACTGCGTAGTAGCGGCGGCGAGCCATTCACAAACCGACGGCGATGCCTGCCTCGATGAAGTAGCTGCCACTATCCGTCAGGTGATGAAGTTCTGAACCGCATAAGAATCCTTTGGGTATCGATTTCGCCCCGGATGCGCAGGAGAGACGAATTTATCCACCTCCTCGGGGCAAAGACCTTTCGATGCGAGAAACAGAACGGTCTTGATTGAAGATAAAAAGATTGACCCCCACTTGGATTTGTTGAAACTATTGGGCCAGGACGTCTAGCGGAACTCGGATTTCCACCGAGCCAGCACTTCTAAAGTTGCGGCTTAACCCAGAAGGAT
This sequence comes from Thermoplasmata archaeon, assembly GCA_021836665.1. Next base: position 2,677 of record JAKBHQ010000154.1, on the reverse strand, counting down.
TGCAGCTTTGCCGCTTAGCCCGTTCGGGGAGGTCAGAGATGATGACGACTGAGATAGAGGGTGGCCACCCCAGCGGAAGATACCACTTGGGGTCTCATTGTCCGTTTGCGACTTTACCAATTGTTTACCGTTTGGTTACCAGATAACTAGCCGAAGGCAACCCCAGCGTCACACAAGGCGAGGAAACTATCGCTCATAGTTTTACTTTGCAGAGGTACCCGAGCTACTGGTTTAGTGTTGCGCGAGCCTCAAAGGGAAGGGAAGTCAGTTGCCAGATAAGCCAATGTCGGTCTCGGCTGCGCTCGACGAAGCGCCGTTGAGCCACTTTCACACTCGGGCGATCTTCACGGCTGGGATGGGGTTTTTCACTGATGCCTACGACCTCTTCATAATCGGCACCGCCACCACCCTGATCTCCAAAGAGTGGGGTTTGTCTTCTGCGCAAACCGGCTTGGTTAATTCGATTACCCTGCTGTCAGCCTTCTTCGGAGCCCTCCTTTTCGGAAGGATCGCTGATATCATTGGCCGCAAGCGCACCTATGGCCTAGAAGCCGCTTTGATGGTTTTTGGGGCGCTCGCATCCGCATTCGCTCCATCTTTTATTTGGCTTCTGATCTTCCGCTTCATTCTTGGGATAGGCGTGGGTGGCGATTATCCGATGTCGGCGGTATTGATGACCGAATACTCGAATGTCAAGAGCCGCGGAAAACTCGTTGGCCTGGTCTTTGCTATGCAGGCTATTGGCACGGTGACCGGCTACATCGTCGCCTTGGCCCTGCTTTCCGCTAACGTCCATCCGGATATGGCCTGGCGAATCATGTTGGGTTTTGGAGCAATCCCGGCCGCCGGAGTGATCTATCTACGCCGCAAGATGCCCGAATCCCCCCGCTACCTTGAAAGGGTCGAGGGCAGGTCGGCGGAGGCCGCAGCGGCTATCGAGAAGTACTCAGGCGGTGTTGTTCTAGCTTCGGCACAGCAAGAGAAGCAGGCTCGGATCACCCTAAAGCAGTTCCTGGCAAATCGTAAATATCTTCTCTACCTGCTCGGTACCGCCGGATCTTGGTTCGTTTTCGATTATGCCTACTACGGTAATTCGGTTTCTGCTCCGCTAATCGTCAAGAGCGTGCTAGGTAAGTCGGGAGCTCACGTGCTGACCGAAGCTATCGCCCTCCAGTTGATAGTATTTTCGGTGTTTGCGATCCCGGGGTACTATCTCGCCGCTAACTACATGGATCGAATAGGGCATAGGCGGCTTCAGCTAATTGGGTTCTTCTTTATGGGCCTTGCCTTCCTCCTCATCGGGGTAGTTCCTCATATCACCACTGAAGTGACACCATTTTTGCTCCTCTTTGGGATTAGCTACTTCTTTGCCGAGTTTGGACCGAACGAGACTACATTCGTCCTCGCTGGTGAGGTCTTTCCAACTAGCATGCGCTCGACTGGGCATGGTATTTCAGCAGGAATCGCCAAGTTTGGCGCCTTCCTTGGTGTCTACCTGTTCCCGATTATCAAGAGCCACTTCGGAGTCTCTGGAGCGCTCGAGTTCTCCTTCGGCATGGCGCTAGTCGGTATTCTGCTTACTTTGTTGCTGCCTGAACCGGCTGGAAAGAGTCTCGACGAGCTGTCCGGGGAAGACGCCATCGCTTCAGCGGAGGCCATAGTTAGGTCGGCCGAAGTTAAGGTAACTCGGCTTTAGTCGATTCTACCCTCGATTACTAACTTCGGATTCTGTGCGGATCACCGCTCGGCCGCTCAATTCGGTAATCACGATGGTCCAAGATCGGTCCGCCGTTAATTCTTATGTTGGCTCTTGCGGACCGATCTCAACATTCCAAGCAACTCCTCTGGGGTAGTGTGCGCGAAGGTGGATCTTCGTGTGAACCATTTAGCCCAAAAAGTGGAGTTCTTCGACGCCTATATCAGTACTGAGGGCCAGATCTCACGCTCTGCCGTGGCTTATCGCTCGCGTCGAAGTGGGCCGGATAAATCCCCGGTGACGCTGGGTATGCCGCCACGGCCTGGTGGCTCGATGTGATGTCGATGACGACAAAGATGCAGGGAATCTCGCCGAAGAGCCGACGGCCTTGGAGCCGATGGTTTGGGAGATGCCAAGCACGATGGCCGATCAACTACTTCTGGCCCGACGGTGCGACTGTCAGCCTGCGGTTCTTTTCGGCACAGTGCATCCTTGGTCTCCTTGATCCCCCGGAAGAAGATGTGGCGTGAGCCACTATCTGCAATCGGGATTCCCCTTTTATCAGGGAGGAGAGGATGTCAATGCACCAAGATGCTCGTTTTACCGGGTCGAGACAGATCCATATTCGTCATAAAAGGGCAAGGATATAAAAGTGAGTTGTCCAAATGGGGCCTTGGTCTATTGGCCGCCGAACTCTTCCCTTAGCGTCGCAAAGTCCGGCAACTCTCCGCTGCTGCGCAACTGATTGACAATCGGGACTAGATGGCCCAAAACGACCTCTGCTCGTTCTGTCCCCAAGTTTTTCAATGCCTTTGCTGACGCTAATTCAGTCTGCAATTCGATCGATATCCGAAGCTCTTTGCCCAATTCCGTCGCAGTCGAATCAGGGGCTACCAGTGAGCGTTCGATGAGCGACTCTTGGGCCAAAGACCACTCAGCTTCGCTCCAACCCCTCGTCGATATGACATCCTCCCTGTTGCC
>JAKBHQ010000445.1 GCA_021836665.1 Thermoplasmata archaeon | reverse complement strand
ATCGAGCCGGTAACCAAAGAACTAGTTGACTATCTCAATGCGACGACATTCCCCTACTCTTTGCTGGATTTCACGGAGCAGGTCAGTGTGTGACGTCTATAGTATGACGATTTGATGGTCAATTGAATTACGAATCTCATCAATATAGTTAACTAGTGGTGTAACGATGGAAGAGTAGTCACTTTCAAGTATCTCTAGGTGGACTCCGGGGTTCCATTTCATCCACTCTTGGGCGATATCACCTTTTGAAGAGAGTTTTGAATTCTGAGACTCATCCGATGTTGGGCTGGTGTTATGTACGTAAACGGCAATCGCCTCCTGCCCAAGAGATAACGCTTCACCTATCGCGTATTGGGTAAGTTTCGAGATTTGCGAAATAGGAACTATCACCGTTGTTTTTTGGGATTTCGGTTTGGATGGCATTATGTCTGCTTGCAGGGTTGTATCTACTCTTTGGTAGTAATTGTTGATGCGTAAAAAAAGCAGAATGACTGACGGGACCGCGATAACTACGATCCACGCGCCATTTAGGAACTTGGTGTAAAGGAAGATCAAGGTAGAGATCCCGGTTACCGCTGCACCAAAGGCATTGATCGCCACTCGAAATTTCCATCGATTCGGCCTGGTCCGCTTCCAATGGATCACTAACCCTGTTTGCGCAAGGGTGAAGCCGGTGAAGACGCCAATCGCAAACATGGGAATGAGGTTATTTGTGTTGCCGTTGACCCCGACAAGAAGCAGTGCTGAGAAAAAGGCAAGAGTCCATATACCTGCCGAGAAGACTTGGCGGTCTCCTCTCAGTGCAAATCTATGTGGCAAGAAGTTATCCTGGGCCAAAAGACTCGCCAATATAGGAAGTCCTCCAAATGAAGTATTTGCGGCGAGCGCTAGGACCAATGTAACAACGAGCGACAGTGATATAAATGCGAAATTACGACCAAGCGCTATGACCATGATTTGGCTCAACACCGTTTGGTGAGCATTTGGGAATATGTGAAAGCGACTTGCGAGCGAAGCTAGACCGATCAGCATGCTACCTAATATCAGACCAAGGAGCATCTCGGTCTTTTTAGCCCTCGTTACTCGCGGTTCCTTGTATAACGGTACACCGTTTGCTATCGCTTCGACACCGGTCAGAGCACTACACCCGGCAGAAAACGCTTTGAGGATTAAAAGAATCCCGAGGGTCTGTGAGGACTTCGATGGGATATGGAATGTCGAATTCCTGGCGGAAAGCGCCAGAGGATGGACCAGTCCTAGCACAATTACGACATAGATACCGAAGATAAATAGTGCCGTCGGCAGCAAGAACACCCTTGCTGTCTCTCCAAGTCCCCTCAGATTCATTAGCGTAAGTATTGCAAGCACGACCAGACATAGGGGAACGGTTTGGGGTGCCAGTGCTGGAAACGCCGACGTAAGAGCACTGACTCCTGCAGCGATCGAAACAGCCACGGTGAGCGTGTAGTCGACTACTAGCGAGGCCGCTGCAAGCAGACTAACGTTTCTGCCCAGGTTGGCTTTCGAAACAGCGTACGCCCCTCCGCCGGTCGGGTATGCCTCGATAACCTGTCGGTAAGAGGTTACCAAAACTGCAAGCAGAATAACGATGACAATAGTGATCGGTACCATGGCGTTCAACGCAGTCGCCCCGCCTACCGCCAGGACACTCAGCAGAGCTTCTGGACCGTAGGCCACCGATGTCAACGCGTCGAGGGAAAGTGCTGAGAGGCCTTCAATCGGATTGATCCGCTCCTTTGCGGATTCGGATGTTCGAAGTGGTCGACCAACTAATAATCGCCAGAGGTTGAGAGGGCCCTTGGTTGAACTGGTTGAGGTGGATCCTAATTTTCTTACAACTGGTCTATCTTTGCTAGAGTTGGGATTAGTGGCGAAGGCGGCGTTGCGCCGTTTGGACTGGTTAGCCATTGCCACCTAATGCTAGCCATTTCGTCGGCATCGCTGGACCCAACTGGTCCTTCTACGAACTAGCCGTAGTCATGAATCGGGGAATTGCAAATTTCGTCGATGCTAAGTCGAAGAAAAATGCGGCTCCATGATGGCCAATGAGCTTCACGAGTAAAACGAAAGCGACAACAACCAGTACCCTGCGAGAATCCTTATCTCGCAGGGTATCCGGTTTTGTTCTGGCCTCGAAGTCTTTTGCTGGCGGGGAGTGCGGGGGTCACCGCCCTACTTGCAAAATTAGTAATTTTGAACTTATGACCACCTGAGGCCAGAGACAAGTTTTACCGGGCCACTTTTCCCAAAGGAAGTATCTCCCTGTGGTATTGGGAATGCCAGATATCAGCGGCTGCCTTGTAAAACGCAACTAGAGCAAAGGTGATCCCAACCCAACCGCTGAACTTTCCTATGCCAGCATTGCCTGTCCAATTGGATATAGCTGAGCAAGTAAGGGCGATGGTTATAAGCCCGAAAATTAGGGCTAGTACCTTTTCAATCTTCAGCGACCCAATAAAAAATATGAAGGTCATCAATGCATAGCAGGCCACAAAGAGTCCAAGGGCCTTTCCTCCATCGGTGCCTGCCCGAGGGGCGTAATAGCCGATCCAGAGCCCAAGTATCATCCAGAAACCACCATATGTCCCAAACACAGCCACCGTGAAAGTGTTCCCGCGCGGATATTCGAGCCCGGCCACCAGTACCTGGATCAGGCCAGAGAGTACGATCCCAACCGGGATGATAATCGCAACACCTTTTGCTCCGATCAGCCCAGCGTTAATGAAGTTGAGTATAAGTGAGCCGACCGCAAACGCTAATACTCCAAGTGGACCCGGGTCGGCATGGTGTGTTGGCTTACTGACAACTTGCGAGTGACTGGACTGCAGTGCGCTGTCCACTGCCTTTTCAATAATGCTCACCTAAGAGCCTCCTTTTTTAAACTTCGTCTCCGAGAATCTGGTGACCCGATGAGTGTATATGACGAAAGTCACAGGTGCAAACATGGCATGCAAACATGTATGACACGTATACAAATTAATAAGTTCCGCACATCGAGATCTGCCTGTGC
>JAKBHQ010000416.1 GCA_021836665.1 Thermoplasmata archaeon | reverse complement strand
GGAAGTCGCGTCGTGATTGTGCACCATCGACACGATCACCAGAGCAGCAACGATAGCCAAGGCTGCAAGGGATCCAATCAGACGCTTCATGAGTTCCCCCAAAAGGACTCCCTGCAGTTTACGATAATTGGGTACCAGTTATGACTGTGGCCGGCTCCTAAAACATCGATCAAGTTCATAGGGATCCTCCAGACGGTATCGCTCTCTTGATCACTTCGCCGAAAACCTTATTGGGCATTCTTACCTAAAACAGTGGGAGTTGTGGAACGGAGAGATAACCCCGCTGGTGAAGGAGTTTCATGAACATGTCTTATCCTCGACCTTGAAAGTCTTTTGCCAAGCATTTCCTCATGCAGTTCGTCAAGAAGGCGTGCGGTTAAAACCTTGATCTTGATCGAGCCAATAGCTGGCTTTATGTGGGAGCTTATTAGATTCGCATAGCCTTGGATTGTCCCCGGTGCCAAATTGCGAGTGGCTGGAGCTTTCATCCACTCGTCAAGGAACCATTCGACGGTGATGGAAGTACTGGTGCCTGGCTGTTTACTTTTTGTCACAAGGCGAGCCAACTCTTGATCCGCAATGCGCGGACCTCCTTTGACTGTCTTGTAAAGGTACTTGTACTTCCCGGTTATGGGGTCCTTCCCAGCAGACGCGCCCAATCTCCACACTCCGGGTTGGACCTCTTTCTTGTGTCCCGTCATTTCACAATTATGTAATTTTATGTGACGCTGTCAAATGAAGGGTTCGAAACAACTAACAAACATGCTCTGACCTGGTGGGCCGCCGGGGTCTCGATCCCCGCACCTTGGGATTAAAAGTCCCCTGCTCTACCCGATGAGCTAGCGGCCCGGATCGCTTTGTGCTCTAAAGATAGTAGCGGCATTCGCTTTCTGTCTGGTCGTCGGAATTCTGGAAAATGTTGTCTATTCCAACTCCCTTGATGAACCGTTGAGACCGGCATTCAACGATTAGCAGCGCCATTTTGCGTCGTGCCTCGGGTCGTTGAAAGTCTCGTCAGTACTAGTCTCATGAGTTGATATGGAGATAAATCATGGACTGAACACCGAGCGTGACTCAATGACGAAGCCTGCAGTTGACCTAGAGCAAGATCCGGACCATTTGCCCGAATTGTTAGCGACACTCAAGGATCAGATGGCACAGATCGACTCAATCCTTAGAGGGATTGAGGAACCATAAGGCCTTCTCTGGGTTCGGTCCAAGTGCAAATTACCGACGTAATCTCGGGCTTTCATCCCCCGGCACCCCCGACCCTGACTAGCGTTTAACCGTGCCCAAAATACTTTTTTTCGCAGCCGCTAGGGAAGCAGCTGGATTCAGCTCCCTGCAAATTCAGGGAAGTACCGTGGGTGAATCGCTAGGCCTTGCCTCCGAGCAACTCCCAGCAGAATTTCTCAAAATTCTGCCATCTTGCGGAATCTGGCTCAATGGTGAACCAGTTGGAATGTCAGACCCATGTTCAGACGGGGACGAGCTGGCTCTTATTCCTCCGGTATCGGGCGGATGAAGAAAAGGACTACCTTCTACTCAATTTGTAAATATATCCCTTAATCTTGGGTTCACCTAGCCCTGGTTACCGTAATACTCTGTACAGAAATCGTGTTGGAGATCCAGAATTGCAACTAATGGGTAGGGAGCGAGGGCTCTCTCAGAAATTTATCGACGAAGCGCTGACTGAGCAATTGGCAAATGATGTTAGGGGACCATCTTTCAGGGTCAAATACGTTGCCCGGCTAACTTCTCTGCTTGGGATTTTGCTGTTTTTGCTTCTCGCAGTAGAAGGAATCTCGATACCTATAGTTTCCAAGCTCATGACACTGCATGTGCTTGTCGGCATGATACTCGTTCCGGTCATGGCGCTCAAAATAGCGGTAACTTCCTACAGATTTACCCAGTACTATCTCAAAAAGCAAGATTTTGTCAATGCAGGGCCACCTTGGATGCCCCTCCGACTTATTGCGCCACTTATCATCCTCACGACCGTCGTAATGATGGCGAGCGGGATCGAACTCGCGCTGACAGGACCAAAAGGGCTGTCATTCACGCTATGGAAACCGCTCCACGAAGTCTCATTTGTACTTTGGTTCATACTCATGGTTCCCCACGTGTTCGCCTACCTCCTCAGGGCCACCAACACCAGCTACCGAGAATTAATCCGCCTTAAATCCAAAGATACAAAGGCCTCGACGAGCTCATGGAATCGCTCCACCTTGGTCTTGATAGCTTTGGGGATTGGCGTCGGTCTTGGCCTTCGATTCGTTCCATACGCCCACAGCTGGATAGCATTCTTTACCCAGAAAACCTTCCGATAGGGGAAGTGCCGCTGAAACTGAGGCGGCCAACCCTTTATCAAATCCAAATCAAATTTTGATGACCCATCGAAGCAAGGCTCTTCATCTCCAATGCGCTCGTCACGCCGCTCAAAGCCTTCGCCATTTAATTGCTCTCTATAGCAATTAGGCCTTGCTCGAAGCAGCGTTCGAAAGAAGATGCGCCACGGCGGCAGACACCGCGACCGCCATCGGAATGCGAAGCGACTCATCGGGGCCATGATGGTTTGAACCGGGTCCTAATGCCCCAGTAGCCACCACCTGTGCGAGGGGAAACTTCGATCCCAACGTCGAAAGAAAAGGAATCGAACCCCCTTCACCACAAAAGCCCACAGGCCGAGAAAATGCTTCAAGCGAGGCGGAGTCCAACGCTTCCTTTACCCAAGCTATCGGTTCAGGAGCAAGCCAACCTTGAGCCGGCGCTTCGGTCTGGACAATAACTTCGGCCCCTTCTGAGGATTGGCTTTGCAAGAGTTCGACGAGCTTTTCTAGTGACTTTTCAGCATCGACATCTGGAGGTATCCGCAAGGAGATCTTGGCCTTGGTATGAGACCGAAGCACATTACCGCCGCTTTGCACGTCTGGTATTCCTTCAATGCCGGTCAGAGCCAAAGACGGGCGCCAGGTCTGATTAAGGATCCTCTCGGAACCACTTTCACCCATTAGCTTCAATCCGGCGACGCTTG
>JAKBHQ010000323.1 GCA_021836665.1 Thermoplasmata archaeon | reverse complement strand
TCCGGGTCGGCGACGAAGCCAAGCGGCTGGTTGCGCTGTGACTCCTGATATCCCGGGGGCGTCGAGCTTTGAGGATCTATCGGCAGGAGACTCTCATCTGGAATGATCGGTTGGTCGAAGATCGGTTCCCCGACCTCGTCGGTGGGGTACCAGATGGGGATCGGTATGCCAAAGAACCGCTGGCGCGATATGTTCCAGTCTGAGTTGAGACCCTCGACCCAATTGTCATACCTCACCTGCATGAACTTCGGTACCCAAATGATGTGCCCGCCGAGCTCGATGAGTCGAGGCTTCTTGTCGAGTGTCTTGATGAACCATTGTCGAGAGGCGACGATTTCGAGTGGCTTATCACCCTTTTCAAAGAATTTGACCGGATGGACTATCGGCTTGGGTTCTCCTATTAGGTTACCCGAATCCTTGAGCAGCTCAAGGATCCGCCTGCGAGCTCCATTTGCAGCCTTTTGTGCGATCTCTTTATAAGCCATTTCGGCAGCTTTGGGATCTCTAGTCGGCCAGTTGTCGCCGCCAAATGGGATAGACGGTAGAAATCTACCATCCCTTCCGATTATCAGCCTTATCGGGAGGGAGAGCTCTTTCCACCAAGTTACGTCGGTGAGATCACCAAAGGTGCAGACCATAGCTATGCCGCTTCCCTTGTTCGGGTCGGCTAATGGATGGGTAACGATAGGCAGCTCGACTCCAAAAAGAGGACTGTAAGCGGTGTCGTCGAGGTGAGCACTGTAGCGCTCGTCCTCTGGATGAGCTACCAGCGCCACGCAGGCGGGGATCAGTTCTGGCCTGGTTGTTTCGATTTCTACCGAGCCACCGCTCTTTAAGTCGAAGCGAATCCTGTGATATGCGCTTGGCACTTCGCGATCTTCGAGCTCGGCCTGGGACACTGCGGTTCTGAAATCTACGTCCCAGAGCGTAGGAGACTCTTGGGAGTAGAGTTCCCCCTTCTTTATCAGGCGAACAAAGGAGGTCTGAGATATTTTTTGAGACTTTGATCCGACGGTAGAGTAGGTCTTGGTCCAATCGACCGATAGCCCAATTGTACGCCACAGATCCTCGAAGATGAGTTCATCCTTTGATGTCAACTCCTCACAGAGTTCGATGAAGTTCCGCCTGGAAATCGGGATCTGGTCTTTTGATGGCTCCGAAGGGACCACGAAGTTCGGGTCGTAAGGAACTTCCGGTTCGCAACGAACCCCAAAGTAGTTCTGTACTCTGCGTTCGGTAGGTACACCGTTGTCATCCCAGCCAATTGGGTAGAAGACCTCGTGACCTAGCATCCTTTTGTATCTGGCGACTATGTCGGTGTGGGTGTAGGAAAGTACGTGGCCGATGTGGAGAGAACCGGAGACCGTCGGGGGCGGAGTGTCAATCGAAAAGATTGGCTTCTTTGATTCTGGATCAAAGCGGTATATGCCACGCTTTTCCCAGACTTCACTCCACTTTGCCTCTAAGCCCTCTGCGCTCGGCCGCTCTGGTAGCGAGATGTTCATCTGGAGTAGGCGTGGGGGGAGAAGTCCCCGGCGATAGCCGTGGGGAGGGTTAGTTCCACTCGGGCCGCTGGCCCGACCTCCTTACGAATCCAAAATGCCAAGAACTTACCGAGCTGCAAGTACGCTAAAGTGCGCTGGTTGATCCTATGCATGACTTCTCCTTTCTTTTTGAATCTGGCCCGCTTTGAATCTGGCCCGCTTTGAATCTGGCCCGTTTTGAATCTAAATTGCTTGAAGCCTGGATTGGTAGAAAACCCGGCCTTTTGACACTGAATCGTCTGCATGCCGCTCAAGGGTCCTAATCCAGTCTCGATCCAACCGAACCTTAGATGGATACCCAGGCGGGAGTCCGAGGGTGGGGACCAGATAGTCGGCCGTCGCCCTGACCGGAGGCCCGGGTCCAATATCTCCCGACCCGAGTTTTTACATTCAGCCATTACATCTAGAGCTGTGTCAATCTCTGCTCTCAAACTCGTCGTAGGGGTAGCTAATTCGTAATAAAGGTCCATTAGGGTCGATTTTGCTCTTACGAATCCGTCTGTTAGCCGCCTGTTGTGCCCGGTATGGGAGGAATCACTCGCGTTGACGTCGGTGGAGGGGCGGCAAGGCAAGGTCGACAACTCTAAGTTAGGGAATCCCCCGACAACCCAAGACGATATGGCCATAAAGGGCCCGTTTCGCAATGCTACGACGTATTTCTGGTAGCTTTCGCGGTCTAGTCGTCTCCTTTTAAACAACTTCCTACAGTATTCCTCGCCAGCGAAGCCGTCATGGTGACGATTGACTCCCCGTGTCTCTGACCCTTCGATTCTCAAAGGATCAGAGTCCACTATCTCCTGATGGACGGTGGCGTTTGGATCCCAAAGATACGGCTGGCATTGTGCAGACAAACTTCTTCCTACGCTTTGGTGGAGGCTCGCCGCTGGGCAAAGTAGAGGATTGCCTTGGTCTAACATGCCATTCGGTACACGGTGCTTTCCGCATTGGTATTTTCGGCGATGGCAGTTTCGGCGATGGCAGTTTCGGCGATGTTGAGATCCGTGGAGGGATTTCCAGCAGGGTCTGACCCCTGAAAGATGGGCCTCAATTAGGAACCCGAGATCAAATGGGTCGGCGGCTGGCTCGCCTACGAGGTCTGCTGGCCGTTCTTCGGCTCTGCTTAGCCGTCTGCTTACCGACACTATGTGGCGGTGATTACGCCACCGCAGGGAGGGTCGAGGCCTCTGGGTAAGGGGTACGAACCGTGTAATTAAAGGATGCTCAGAATCGTCAATTTCCCTTGCGGTCCTTTTAGCAGATACCGTCGCATTTTTGATTTGGAGGTGGAAGGGAACTGGGGATTTCGATTCATCGGAGAAATCTGACTTGAATAGTTGACCCTGTAGGAGTAGTTGATTACCCACAACATCCCGCCGACCAGTTGGTATTGCAACGGTCGGATTAGCTCTGTCGAGCCTCGGAGCCTTACTGTGGAGTGAGTTGTAGGTAGATGAATATTGCACGCCACCGCTCGGCCGATATATCGGCCGAT
>JAKBHQ010000192.1 GCA_021836665.1 Thermoplasmata archaeon | reverse complement strand
GGAAGAATTGAAGCTCGCCCAATCGACACCATCGGCTACCGAGGTATGCACTCATTCGAAGTCGCTATCGAATCTTTCTACGTTCCAAACGAGAACCTCATCGGCGGAGAAGCCGGTTTGGGTAAGGGCTTCTACTTTCAGATGGGTGGCTTTGAAAACGGAAGGATCCAGACCGCTGCACGTGCCGTTGGGGTCATGCAGGCCGCCTACGAGGCTGCCCTAGAGTACGCAAAGGGCCGAAAAGTCTTCTCAAACTCGATCATTGACTACCAGCTCACGAGGGCCAAACTGGGCAAAATGGCGGCGATAGTCCAGGCATCGAGGCAGTTTTCCTACCACGTCGCCAACCTCATGGCCAAAGGTCAGGGCTCAGTGGAAGCCTCTATGGCCAAGGCTTACGTCTGCCGGGCGGCCGAGTGGGTAACTCGGGAAGCCATGCAGATCCACGGAGGCATGGGTTACGCCGAGGAGTTCCCGGTGAGTAGGTACTTTGTCGACGCTAGGGTGCTTTCTATATTCGAGGGAGCAGATGAGACACTCGCCCTCAAGGTAATAGCGAGAAAGCTCGTCGATTCGCAGCGATCCTAGTGGTGACCCCAAAGGGCCAACGGGCAAAAATCGCCCAGTAGAACGACTATCTGGGCAAGCTTTTATCGGCATCGGCTCATATAAATACCGTATAATCGGGCAGTAGCCGGAAATCCGAATGACCAGGTGATATAGAACGAGGGAGGTTTAAGGTCTGATGGTACACACCGTCTCTAAAAAAGCGGACCTAAGGACCCCCCTCAAAATAGCCCTCGCCTCCCCCGGGACCAGATATAAGGAGGGCTTTTGAGGACACTGAGGAGGCTACTTAGCACCATATTGGTATCAATTGGCCTGACATTCGCGTCCCTGGCCATTTTCGTGCACCTAACCCAGATCAGTTTCTTGCAAACCGGCCGCCTCCAGAGCCAGTCCTCGACACTTTTACAGAACCAGGCCGTTCAGTCGGCAATCGCCGACTCGATAACCGCTTCACTCAATGAGATACTTCCCCAGGGCTACTACGTCCCTACTGCGACTCTGGATAAAGCGGTGGCGAACTTTTCTAAGAACCCGACGGTAATCCAACAGTTCGCTTCCGCTATGGGCCAGGCCCAGGCCAGGCTGCTTGGACAGTCCAACAAGCCGATAGTCATTGGAGGTCCACAGGTCGCGTCGATAGTCGCCACCGCAATAGCTCCATACTCCCAGGAGGCCGCTTCCGCTATCGCAAATAATGGTCTCACCCTGACAATTCCAGGGGCAAAGTTGCCCAACATATCGTGGTATGCGAAACACGCATCGACAATCCTCGCTATTACCAGAGACATAGCCATACTCTTTATTGCGATCGCACTGGTAATAAGTCCGTCCCGGAAAAAGGTGATTAAGCACGTCAGCTTCTGGCTAATAGGGATGTCCTTCGTAGGAGGCTTCATCTTCTGGGTAGCCCCGACATACATACTTCCCGCACTGGATACGAGTTGGTCTAACTTCGCCGCCGCACTATTGAAAGTTGGCGGTGCTCAAATGGTAAGGTTCTTTGCACTACTCTTCGGGTCCGGGGTAGCGGGGTACATAGTCTCAAAGCTCCTCCCTTCTCTTTAGCCTTTGAACCATCCGCCTTGGCCCACCTTTATGACCTTTGTAAGCACACTGGCTATCGACAAGTGACCTGTCCCACTGGGTGGAGCTGAAGGCAGCGCTCGAAACGATAGATCAAGCGATATCAACCGCAAGATTCTCGATCATCGGCCAAAAATGACTATCCGTCGGCCCACGGCTCCACGGCGGTCCCACCCGACACCAAAATCTTGAAATACGGCAGCAAAGCGGTGATCGACCGGGGTAAAGGGCTCAGGTGCTTGGGAGGTGGAGCCGAAGCGATACCGGCGGGCGACTTTTTGCTGATTTGTTGGTGCTGCCTATCAAGTGCTGCTGATGATAAGCCGACGATAAGCTTAACGCAGAGTAAACAAAAGGTTACGTATACACTAACGTACGGTAAACGCACCCGAAGGAATGTCCGATGCCCGAACTGCTTATCGTTGTTGCTGCGCTTTTCGCCGTGACCGCTGGGGCCAACGATGGTAGCTCAATTTTGGCGGCCGGACTGCGAGTCCCTGGGCTGCGCCCCATAGCGAGCATCTCAATTCTATTGGGAGCAATCGTCGTCGGGCCACTCTTCCTTTTCGGTACCGGAGTAGCCACCACCCTAACCCATCGGTTAGTGCCATTCTCTCTTTCAGGCTCTGGCGAAACGGCCCTCGTTGCGGCTGCTCTCGGCTCACTTTGTGTGATATTTGTACTCAACATGGTCGGTCTGCCTTCGAGCTTGACCTTGGCGCTAATCGGAGCAATCGCTGGAGCAGGATTTGGATCGGGCCTCACGGTGAGTAGATCAACGTTACTGGAAATTATCGCCTTGGGATTGTTTGCACCCCTGTTGGCCATGGTGATTGCATTTGCCATAGCACGCTTCGCACTGGGGGCTCTAGAAGGGTCCCAGGTCACCAGGCGCACCCGCTTCCTGCACGTAGTCGCATTCGCCCTACAGTGCCTAGCTTATTCGGCCAACGGTGGGCAAAAAATGCTGGCGGTATCCGCTATCGCAGTAGGGGCGGTCTCAGGAAGTCTCGCCGGAAATCCATGGTGGTTAGTTGTAGTGGTGGCCCTTCTTTTTGGGATCGGTGTTCTGACGGGGTTACGACGAATTTCAGCCACCCTTAGCCAGGGTGTTCTAGCGGTACATCTTCGACACGCCCTCGTAGCAGAAACTTCGTCATTCGCAGTTGTGATGAGCGCCAGCCTCGTAGGCGTACCACTTACCATGAGCCAATCCGTAGCAGGGGCGCTTGTTGGGGTTGGGGTGAGCGAGTCTCGCCACCGGATCAGGTGGTCGGAGGTAACTCGGATCCTTGGGGCATGGTTAATCACCCTGCCAGCGAGCATGATAGTAGCGGCAGTTTTCGCTGCGGTATTGAGGTGGAGATGAGATCGAACCGACCGACGGC
>JAKBHQ010000426.1 GCA_021836665.1 Thermoplasmata archaeon | reverse complement strand
TCCTTCGCACATTTCGGCGAGGGTATCGGCCAAAAGCTCGGCGATTTCCGAACCTAGTCGGGCAGCTATTCCAGCCGCCCTTGCGAGCAGGAAGTCCCCACTGACCACAGCGATTAGGTTCCCCCAGTGAGCGTTGACAGAGACTACTCCCCTTCTCTCGTTCGCCTCATCCATGACGTCGTCGTGGTAGAGGGAGGCGAGGTGGACGAGTTCAACCGCTGAAGCCCCCCGAACCACCTCGATAGTGGAGTCCTCGCCAACGGCGCGGGCAGCCGCTAGGGCGAGAATCGGCCTGATTCTTTTGCCACCGGCTTCGATTAGGTGGGTAGCGACTTCTGACAGGACAGGGTCTGAAGTCTCGACGGAGAGGCGAAGCTCCGCCTCTATCTTCTCGAGGTCTTCCCCTGGGACCTTAACTTGGTTTAAATTTATCGGCTGCACTCCAATAAACACTAGGGCATACGCGGGGATTTGTGCTAAAAACCACCGACGAAAGAGCGTCAAAAGGGTTTGTCCGACGAAGCATCAGATCCCCTTTGAAGCCTCGAGGGGTCGATTGACTAGGCATTATGTGTTGCAAATATTGCTGCTAGGAGGGGCTCTTTGGCGACCAAAGAGCCAAGGGATATTTTTCAGGCCGACTCCAACTAGCTTCGGTACCTGGGCTAGCTGGACTTAACGTACCATTGTTGAGATTTCTAAAGGATCCGGTAAACGGCGAGGGAGGCAGAGTCGTCTGAAAGATTTGGCTAGAAGAGTTGAACAGCAGTGTTGAACAGCAGGATTGGCGACCAACGGTAACCATGTTTTTGGTCCACCGCTAGCTCAGTTACCCGATCAGCAACCTAGATAGCACTCCTTCGGAGTTCGACTGATATTTGGGCAGTCCGGAAAGTGACCGACTTATCTGTGGTCCTTGATGTGGGAAGATAGCCATTCAATAATTAAATAGGCACCCGTCGTTGATCAATTTTAGACGATTGTGTAAGTTACGTTTAGTGCTTGCTTTCGTGAAACGGTGGAAAGCACAGGCCACTTGGTCTAGACGTAGCTGCGAGGTGCAGATGTCAAAGGTAATCGTGCTGGGAAGTAATTTTGGGGGGCTGGTAGCAGCCCTATCGATTCGTCATGAACTGAAAGACGAAGTCGACGTGACGGTCATTTCGCCTAGTGATCGATTCGTTTTCAATCCATCACTAATTTGGCTCCCTTTTGGTAAGCGGGACGTCGAGGACCTCTCTTTTCGAGTCGCCCCCACCTTTGACGAACACTGCGTCAACTTCGTAAATACCGCAGCAAGTGCGATTAATGCCGATGTGAATAGCGTGACTGCGGGAGGGCGTGAATACAACTACGACTATCTGGTAGTTGCCACGGGGTACAAGAATCATTACGGCGTCGTTGAGGGGCTGGGGCCAAATGACAATGCTTCAACGATCACATCATTAGAGGACGCAATCCACGCAGGTGAGGCCTGGAGCAAGTACCTAGCGGACCCCGGTGACGTCGTCATTGGCGCTACCCAGGGAGCTAGTTGCTTTGGCGCTGCGTACGAGTTCTTATTCAACGCTTCTTACCACCTAAACAAGAACCACCTCAAGGAGAAGGTAAAGCTGACCTATGTGACCTCTGAGCCCTTCTTGGGCCACTTTGGGATAGGTGGGCTACCCCACGGTCAGCAGCTTTTGGAGGCGTTCCTCAAGCATGAGAATATTAACTACGTCGTCGACGCGTCAATTGATCACATAGACAGCGATTCGGTGAAATTGGCGAGCGGCGAGAACTTACCATTCAAATACTCAATGTTCATACCGCCATTTTTGGGACAAGATGTGGTCGTCGAAAGCGGCCTTGCCGACCCCAAAGGGTACATACCCGTTCGACCGACTTACCAATCGTTGTCTCATGACAACTTGTATGCCGTCGGTATCGCCGCTCAGGTCACCGCCCCTTGGCAATCCCCCACCCCCGTCGGCATCCCCAAGACCGGCTATCCGACCGAAGTTATGGCTCACGTTGCGGCTAAGAATATCATCTCCCAGATCAAGGGGGAATCACCGACCGAGGAGCATGAGTTCAAAGATATCAAAGCCGTGTGCGTGATGGACGCAGGCAATAACGGCGTGATCATATTGGCCGACAAGATGCTACCTCCGCGCAAACACGGGGTACTCATTCCTGGCCCACAGGCGCACTTGATGAAGTTAGGTTTTGAGAAGTACTTCCTATGGAAGATGCGTAACGGGCATGTCAACCTGCCGTAGTCGACTTTTGGGACCAATCCGCCTTGTCACCAATCCGCCTTGTCACCAGGCCTGATACGCCTCGGTGTATCGTTGTCGATTTTATCCTTGCGAGTCAAGTTTTGACTGACCCGTGCCGCAGGTACGCCAGTTATCGGTGGGCGTTTGTCATGGGTAACAGCAGATTGGTGACACTCGAACCGTCTGTATTTCGACGATCGGATTCGAGTAAGTACCCAGCGACGGCATACCCCCTTTTCAAGGCAAAGGCTGCCAGGAGTGCGCAAACTCTTTTCAGTGATATCGAGAACCAAAGCCGCACTTACATTGGATTAACTCAGAGCGTAGCCCTACTGGTGCCCAATAGCTCTCAAGGTCCAGTCAGGGATCGAGTTGCGCTGCGTCACGGTCCCGCTCAGCCAAAATGCGCTCTCCAGTACCATTCAGACGATCGAGTTGCGCTGCGTCACGGTCCCGCTCAGCCAAAATGCGCTCTCCAGTACCATTCAGGCGATCTAGCGAGGCCCGTTTCCGATCACGGGCTGCATCAAGGCGTTCTAAAGCTGAACGGACCGTTTCGTCTTCAACGGGCTCTATCGCTGCTGATGCCTCCCGCTTGTCGGCGAGACTGTCCCGTTGATCGCCCGCTTGATCCCGCTTGTCGGCGAGACTGTCCCGTTGATCGCCCGCTTGATCCCGCTTATCGGCGAGACTGTCCCGCTTGTCGGCGAGACTGTCCCGTTGATCGCCCGCTTGATCCCGCTTGTCGGCGAGACTGTCCCGCTTGTCGGCGAGTGGC
>JAKBHQ010000245.1 GCA_021836665.1 Thermoplasmata archaeon | reverse complement strand
TTCGGCGAAGTGACCATATAGTATTTCGGCTGCCGTGCGCGGGGGAATTTGTGCAACCAAAATGCAAGATAACTGCCAGGGCTTTTACTCGCAATAATCTGCTTAAAAGTGGCTCAGCGGCAGTTTTCGTAAATTCATTTGATTGATCAAGGCGCTCGACCGGTTTGAAGCTGGACGGTCTGGCAAGATGCTGAGAGTGAATCAGTATTCAGGTAGCAGGGCCTGCACACACGCGTCCAGCTTCTTCAGAAAACACCCAGGTTTACTCTTGACAAAAAGACTCAACGCATTTTGGTGGCTTAGGGGATTTAGCGGGTGGTCGATAACCTTTAGGTTATTTAGCCCATTGACCTCTGAAATAATGGAGTTGCTGGTGCCACAGGAAACTACCTACGATGGAGGAAGATAGTTGGTTGGTATTTGATCACTGAGGCGAGTGTTTGCTACGATCAAGGGCCAATTTAATCAGCAACTGCATACTTACATAGACGGGGAGATGGTACGACTATCCCTTCGATTACAGTCTCATCAAGCAAGTTTGCCATAACTATAGTCTTCGAAATGAGACGAGGCATTCTTCTGCCTCATATTGCTATCCGACAATCCTCCGAATACTAATTAAGCTATGATGAGGGCGAATGAGGCACATTTGGGATAGACGGCTAAATGCTGGTGTATTGTGCGGATGCACTCTGGTCATGGCCGCCTGTGGAAGTGCATCAGGAAAGCAAACCTCCATCAACCTGCTGGCTAGCAAGAGCAAAAATATACCACCTGTATCCATTCCTACATCTTGGGTGAGCGAGAGCAATACGATTGGAGAGGACAGCCTGATCCAATGGGTCCCTGCGGGTGGCCCAAAGTTCGTCGGTACCTACACATCAGCGTACATATCTACTAATGGCAGACACATAGATACTAACAATGCAAGTGTGAATGGGCTGATATCGGGTGACAGCATTGAAATCACCATCAACGGCAATCAATTTTCGGGGACGATTACCTCAACTTCTCTTTCCATCGGCATCCCAACCAGCAGTGGGAGCATTGCCAACTTGACTTTCAAGCCTGGAGCGGAAAGCAATTACAACGGGTTCTTGGACAAGCTTCGCTCTACGGTCTCAAGCAATGAAGAAGCCTATCTACAACAACAGGCTTTGGTAGCCGAGCAACAAAGTATCCAGACTGATGCTTCGACGGTAAGCTCCGACATCGATAACACGTCGGCAGCCATTGGTCAACTCCAATCTGACGTCCAAGCAACCGCTTCCGATCTGGCTCAAGAGAATATCGACCTCGGCACTGCTCAATCTGATTTCGTCTTGACCCAACAGGCCGTTGCGGATTACGGGACCGGTAGTGGTAATGGGGTCTGTGGCGACGCCAGCACGGTGTCGGGCGACGCCAGCATGGTGTCGGGCGGCGTAAGTAACTTTGCTGGATCTGTTGGAAATGTTCAGCAAGACATAACTCAGTTGCAATCCGCTGCTGGCCAGCTACAGACGGATGCGGGATTGCTCGCGAGTGCGGAGTCAGTTCTTCCTGGATACGTTCCGTCTGGCACCCCGTTGGCGTCTGACATAAATACGGCCGTAAGCCAGAGCCAGGCTGCTATCAATCATGCACTAAATACGGTAAATGCATATATATCTACAGCTAATTCCTATCAGCAGCAGGCATACACAATCGCTGACCAGGCGTCCTCGATTGGAAATTGCGGAACCGGACCTACTACGCCATCAGGACTACCCGCAATAGCGGCTCACTGAGGAGCGACCTATGCCTAAGGGCCTGTCAGATCCAGACTACCCTATTATTCGGTCTGCTAACTCTTCCTCGTTCACAATCGGATCGGGCAATCGACTCCATCGGTAAGCAGAGCTTCTGCGCAGTGCCCGGTGATCGAGTGTGGTTCGCACGAACGTGCTTTTCGGGGAGTCTTCGACAGATAGAAATGCTGGGTCGATTATGCACAAAACCCTGACTAGAACATAACGATGGACCATGACCTGGGAATTTACTTGCCTACCACTCTATAAAAGTGACGCGGCGTCACATTAACTGCTGCTCGAAGCCGTCCGGTACCCAACGGAAAGCTGGCAGATCGGTGGCTTCAAGAGCCCAGTAGCTGACACCATGACGTCCTGCATATGAGTTTTCAAGGTAGAAATTGAAAGGTTGTTCGTAAGCCACAAGATGAGATTCGTATTCAGGCTCTGACCGTTTGTGAACATTAACACTTGGCTCTGGAGACAGCGTTAAACTCGCAAATACGCGACAGTCAAAATCTTGTCTAGAGTTATCCAAAATCTAAAATAACTGGGCTGCGTCGGAACACAGGCCAGACAATGATTTGCCCTTTAGCCCCATGAGGACTGACCCCATTACCTCCTCCAGTGTCCAAGTCGCATTCCTGGCCCCCTAGTGGTAGCGCCACCACCCAATAGTGACTTAGTCATACAAATGTCCTACCGCTCCGGCCCTTTCCACGTGACAAACCCTAAGTTCGCCTCTCGGCCAACGGCGTGTCTGACCCAATGCCAACCAAATGCCTAGCCGTACTGTCAGCGCTTCGAAGTCTCGCTCCCACTCCAACCACACTCCAACCACACCGCTACCCCAACTCTCGAACGCCAACCGCTCCCAATGTCTGGCAGTACTACTAATTCTCTAGCAATAAAACTTTCTAGCTGTACGGCCAGAAACGACCAAGCAATGCGACTCAATTTCTAGCTGTACCGCCAGTTTCGGTGTCGGAATGTTCTAGCTGTAGCGCTAGTCCTATTGTCCATCCGGCGCCGATATTTCCACCGGATGCACCGTGTGACTGAAGCCCAATGCACCCAAAGAAATGTTGATACAGATGACACATGGTGCCCTCGATTAGTGAGCAACCTTGCCTCTTCGCCACCTCCTGGCCCACGGTCATTTGCAAAGTACAGATGGGATGCCGAGTAGGTCGAGCGTGAGATCTGGCATGCGGGCGAGTTGGCGGGTCGCTGCTGCGATGTTGACTGATCGGTAGGTCGCGTGTCGGATGATGC
>JAKBHQ010000029.1 GCA_021836665.1 Thermoplasmata archaeon | reverse complement strand
CAATCCGGCCTCGATTCGGCCTCGATCTCTATAGCCGAGAGCTTTGGCTGCATTGGCTGTGGTACCTCGAAGCGCCTCTTGGGGGCTGAGCCCAAATAGCACCGTCGCCATGTTCATCGCCAAAAGGAGCGAATAGAGAGGTGAAGTCCCAGGGTTTGCATCCGTCGCAATGGCCATTTCCAACGAGTGCATCCTCATCACTTCGACTGGTGGGCGGGTCTTCTCAGACAAAAAGTAGTAAGCGCCGGGCAACAAGACCGCTACCACGCCTCGCTTTGCTAGATCCTGAATCCCCTTTTCATCGACATATTCGAGATGGTCGGCGCTTAGTGCGTCAAAGCTCGCCAGCTGGGACGCACCAGAGGAGTTGGAGAGCTGCTCGACGTGACCTTTGATAGCTATCCCAAGTGATTTAGCACGACCGTAAAGGGCCTTCAGCTGTTCAGGGGAAAAGGCAATCGTCTCGCAAAAGCCGTCAACCGCGTCTATTAAACCGTGACTATTGAGTTCGGGAAGGACCTCCTCGACGAGGTAGTCAACGTATTCATCTCCTCGGTTCAAAAACTCCTTAGGGACGACGTGAGCACCTAGAAAGGTCGTCTTGACGCTGATGCCCAGAAAACCGTCCAGTTCTCTCGCTACCCTCAACATCTTGGCCTCTGATGCTAGATCGAGACCGTAGCCCGACTTTATTTCGAGAGAGGTCGTGCCATTCCTCGCCATCTGCCGAAGGCGGAATTTAGCGAGCTTCACTAGCTCGCCGTGGCTCGCCGCCCTAGTAGATTCGACGGTTTGGTATATCCCGCCCCCAGCTTCGTTCATTGAAAGGTAACTGCCCCCTCCGAGCCTTGCCTGGTATTCGTCGATTCGATTTCCCCCGTAGACGAGGTGGGTATGGCAATCGATCAGCCCTGGGGTTACCCAGGCCGAGTCGCAGGAAAGCACCTCGTAGTCCATCGATGCTCCAACCAAGCTTCCCCTAGGACCAACCGCCTCAATCACGCCTTTCTTGATGGCAATCTCGGCGTCTTTTTGGATTACGAACCGACCGTTAAAATCGGTGTCCAAGACGTTGCAGTCTCTAAGGATCAAGCCCTTTGGGTCGCTCGACATCTAGCCCAGCCCTAGCATCGGAAGGTTTAGGCCGACCTTTTTTGCCGCCTCAATCGCTGTCGGATAACCGGCGTCGGCATGGCGCATAACCCCGGTAGCTGGATCGTTGAACAACACCCTTTCAATCCGTCTTTTCGCCGCATCACTACCGTCACAAACGATCACAATCCCCGAGTGTTGAGAGTACCCCATCCCGACACCTCCACCGTGGTGTATCGAGACCCAAGTCGCACCTCCTGCGACTCCAAGCATCGCATTCAGTAGCGGCCAGTCCGAAACTGCGTCTGACCCATCGGCCATCGACTCGGTCTCCCTGTTAGGGGAGGCTACAGATCCGGTATCTAAATGGTCCCTTCCAATGACGATCGGGGCAGAGACCTCTCCCGTCCTGACCATCTCGTTGAAGGCCACGCCGAGTCGATACCTATCTTCGACACCGACCCAACATATTCTCGCCGGAAGTCCTTGGAAGGCAATGCGCTCCCTCGCCATATCTAGCCAGTTGTGCAGGTGTGGATCGTTTGGAATTAGCTCCTTGACCTTGGCGTCGGTCTTGTAAATATCCTCTTTATCCCCCGAGAGTGCGACCCACCTGAAGGGCCCGTATCCCTGGCAGAAAAGGGGCCTGATGTACTCTGGAACGAATCCTGGAAAGTCGAAAGCCCTTTTTACTCCCACATCAAATGCCATCTGGCGAATATTGTTTCCATAGTCAACCGTTGGGATCCCCGAATCGGCGAACTCGAGCATCACCCTGACCTGCTTTGCCATCGACTCTTTGGCCGCCTTGATCACCCCGTCGGGATCCAGATCCTGCTCTTTCTTCCATTTGGCGATGGTCCAGCCTTGAGGTAGGTAGCCATGAAGCGGGTCGTGAGCGCTTGTTTGGTCGGTAACAACATCAGGTTTAATGCCCCGTGCGAGTATCTCCTGGTAGATATCGACCGCATTGCCCAAGAGGCCAATCGAAACGGCCCTGCCAGCGGATTTGGCCTCTTCGAGAATCAAAAGTGCCTCGTCGAGGTTTGTGGCCTTCTTATCGAGATACCTGCTCTTTAGGCGAAAATCTATCCTCGTCTCATCGCATTCGACTGCGATCATCGAAAAGCCGGCCATCGTCGCAGCGAGGGGCTGGGCTCCACCCATTCCACCCAATCCAGCGGTTAGGATCCATCTGCCTTGAGCTATTCCCTGGAAATGGCGCTTGGCTATGGCAAAGAAGGTCTCATAGGTGCCCTGAACTATGCCTTGGGAGCCAATATATATCCAACTACCAGCAGTCATCTGGCCGTACATGATTAGGCCCTTCTGGTCGAGCTCACTAAAGTGTTCCCAAGTTGCCCAGTGCGGTACCAGATTTGAATTTGCAATCAAAACCCTTGGAGCGTCGCTGTGGGTGCGAAACACACCTACCGGCTTTCCACTCTGGATCAGAAGCGTCTCGTCGTCTTCGAGCTCTTTTAGAGTCTCCAAAATAGTGTCAAAGCTCTCCCAAGATCTGGCCGCCCTGCCAATTCCACCGTAAACAACTAGGTCTGATGGATGTTCAGCGACCTCTGGGTCCAAATTATTTTGAATCATCCTGAATGGGGCTTCGGTCAGCCAGCTCTTGCAACTCAGTTGATCCCCGCGAGGTGCCCTAATCGTCCTGTTGGGGTCATGCCTGGTAAAGGTCTGGCTTGGTGCAAATTGCGAACTATCTGCCTTGTTGGAATCCACTTTTATCTCCTATCGAAAAATCGTTGTAACCGCTAAACGAGAAGCGGGATCCTGGGTGGTAAAGGTCCACCTCCGTGACAACTCCACTAAAAGACCAGGTCTTTCTCCTTAATCTCAAAACGGGTTCCATTTCGCCTAAATCCAGCGCCGCCTTGATCTCTCGATCCGGGGTAGCGGCGGCAATCCTGTATTCGACCCTCGATAGCGGAGCAACCTCCATCAAAAA
>JAKBHQ010000225.1 GCA_021836665.1 Thermoplasmata archaeon | reverse complement strand
ATCAGACCAAGCCCTACGAATATGGCGACAGTTTTAACATTTCGATTAACCAGACCCTGAAAAATGCTTCCTTGCGTCAGGGGATGGGCTTTCCGATCAAACTTTCGGCGGAGGATTTTGAGGTAGAGAGAACCGAAGCCGTCGTGTCAACTTCTACCGTTCTGCTTTTGGATCTATCTCTATCAATGCCACTTCGGGATAATTTCCTTCCAGCGAAGAAGATGGCGGTTGCTCTTTCAAGTTTGATTAGATCGAAGTTTCCACGAGATTTTTTTTCACTGATCGGATTTTCGGAAGTAGCCCGTGAAATTCCGATAGCGGAACTCCCCTCTGTAACTTGGGATTACGTCTATGGGACCAACATTGCTCACGCTCTGGCTCTTGGCCGGAAAGTGTTGAAGGGCCAGAGTGGCACCAAGCAGATCATATTGGTGACTGACGGTGAACCCACCTCCCATGTTCTGCCGTCTGGCGAGATATTTTTCTCGTATCCGACTACGCCAGAAACGCTGAAAGCGACACTTTCTGAGGTCATCAAATGTACCAAGAGCGGGATCGCAATCAATAGCTTCCTGCTCGATGCCGACGACCACCTCAAAAGATTTATGGACAAGCTGGTCAGTATGAATGGGGGGCGGGTATTTTACGCCAACGGAGAAAACCTAGGTGACTTTGTCCTGGTTGATTTCTTTGCAAATCGTAGGAGTTCGCTCTGACGGGGTAACCGCTGCGGCTGGATTATCCGACTGCCTCTTTGTCGTGCCGATGATGTACAATTTGAATTATTGAGTATTGCGTGGTCGTCCACCCTGCTGGTGGACATAGATGGGGGCAGAGATAGCTTTTGTAGATTCGCATATTTCGCATGGTGTAGCGGAGTCAAGAGCGGCCAAGCAAAAGGTCCAGTGCAGATTCTATTTGGAGGTGGGAGTGGCACAAAGTGGATGGGCCGCTATTGCTGGGGCTAATCGTTTCGCTGTGACCAGTAATTACTCAGTATGAGCTGCTTAAATTTAGACGTCACGGGGGGTCTGGGTGGACGTTTCAAATATTACCGTTCTCAATCGACCTAGTTCAAAGGCTAGTGCAGAGTGTGAACTGTCCGAGGATTGGCAGAATTTGGCTAGGTGTCGTGGCAGGAATCTTGAGATTTTTTACCCTCAGCGAGGAGTACGGAATGCCTCGGCCAAAGCATTATGTCAGGACTGTGAGGTAAAAGCGGAGTGTCTTGAGTATGCCATCGCCCACGAGGAGCGCTTTGGCATCTGGGGAGGGCTATCCGAGAGGGAGCGGAGAAAGATCATGCGTGACCGGAGGAAGGTGCCCACCGCCTCCTAATTGGGTTCCCAACTGGTGCCAGTTGAGTTCGCCGAAGTTCACGAAACCACGTGCTAACACGTAGTGTTAGACCCATCAGAATGGGCGGATCGAGTGGGGGTGAATCAGCACACCGCCGACCGGTGGGACCGAGAGAGAGCTGACTGTTACTTCAGATGGTCGGGAAACTCATCCTGGTGCATATCGACGGTGCGGCCTCTGGAGTAAAACAAAACGCCTACCATCGGGTAGCATCTCGGGGCCAGCTGGCAGATCTGGATCGGCAGGTCGCACCGCTCGTATCGTGGGAGTTCGCTGTCGGGATGGCAGTGGACGAAGTAGTGACCGAAGTCGGGTCTGGGATAATCAACAAGCGCTGTAAGTTGGACCGGATACTCGCCGACCCAAAGGCTTCGATAATCATCGCCGAGCATCGGGACCGGCTGGTTTACTTTGGTGCCGAGAATCAGGAGTCCGCCCTGTCGGCTCAGGCCCGGCGGGTCGCAGTGTCCGATCTTGACCAAGAGGGCTTGACGACCGTCAGGCGAAGAACCTCGAAAGAGGTGGGGCATTAGTCGTGTCACCTGAACATGCTTGGCCACAACGGTCAAGGGGAAACGGGACTTAGTTTTCTGAGTTCAGTCGATTGTCAACCCGTTCACTGATTTTTATAAGACAAAGCCTCGTGTAAGGTATCATGATCTTCGCGGCACTAACAGGTGTTTGTGCGACCATGGCATTGACCGACAGCGTGCAGTGCTCTTGATCAAAATTTGATGTCGTATCTCAATTTTTATTTGGCTCGGCGATTGGGAGAGATGTGAAAGTAGAGAAATACGCTGGTTTTGCTCTGGCTGTTACCGTTTTGGCCGCCTGCGGCCCTGCAGCTTCTTCAGTTACCTCGAGTACTTCGACACATGTGGCTACATCATCGACCTTCGCTTCACACACTTCGACCACCACCCGGCACGGGACAAATTCGACTAGCACTTCAACTTCGACGATCGAGACGTCCCAGGGTATTCCCACAACTACGGTTACGACGTCAACGACAAGTTCCAACTCAAGCTCGCCGGGGTCCAGTCAGTCAGTCCTAGGGTATGGACCTGGTCCCCAGGCAACCTATGAGGTTCAACCCCAACCCTCCGCCGGCTCTTGTCACTACACCTTTGAAGGCACCGATCCATTACCGGATCCCCGTTGTACGCCGGGGGCATTGAATCCCAACGTTAACCAAGGAACAATCAGCTCCACGATTTGTGAAAGCGGGTACACATCTTCCATCAGACCTCCGGAGAGCGTCACCGAGCCCGAAAAAAGCGGCTCTGCAATCGCATATAGTTACACTGGATCATTTTCGACAGCTGAATACGACCACTTGGTTCCCCTGGAACTGGGAGGTGACCCTAATGACCCTGCTAATCTCTGGATTGAACCCAATGACAATCCAAATGCCACTTCGTTTGTCAATGCAAAGGACACCCTCGAGAATCGCCTCCGAAGCCTTGTTTGCTCGGGGGTGCTGTCACTTTCGATTGCACAAAAAGCGATTGCTTCAAATTGGATAGCTGCATATCGGACATATCTCGGTAACCTGCCGTCTTATTCAGGCTCAACCACCTCTTTGCCAGTGGCAAATGCAAGCTGCAGCATAAGCGCTGAGCCGGCAAATGATGGGTATGTGGGGGACTACTATCTAACGATCAATTCCAACCAACCGGACCAGAAGGCCACCGCCAGC
>JAKBHQ010000002.1 GCA_021836665.1 Thermoplasmata archaeon | reverse complement strand
CAATATCGCATTGAAGAACTATCGCACATGCAGCGTAACTTCTACGGCTTTGATCCGAGTTACCATGTGGCACGACACCACTTCGTGCAAAAAACGCCCCACTCCTGGACTCCTAGGCATTTGGCAAGACACCGGGAGCTTGGCTGGACGGTACCAGAGGAGTGATTGTTAGATCGGGTTTACAAAACTCCGCTGGTAATAGTAGTTATTGGCCTCAATGTGGCGCCTCACTCACTGGCAGAAATATATACAACTCAGTGCGGATCTTGAATCGGCT
Source organism: Thermoplasmata archaeon (assembly GCA_021836665.1). The sequence continues at coordinate 2,790 of JAKBHQ010000002.1, read as the reverse complement.
CCCGCTTTGCTTTAGACCGAACTTGCGGCGCTCACTCGGTGGCAATGATTGATCGCACTGTTTTTAACAACCACCTCCATAATCAGGCCTTTTTATGGTGACCTCGACGGTCATATCAACTTGTGGCATAAGACGTCAGCTATCAATTATGGTGCTGTCTCGATGAAACGTGTGGAGCCTTGGCGAATACATGTTTAAACAGCGATACGTTTGCTAGAGATCTATACGCTGAAATGTTCCGTAATATGAGCCTTTAATATATACAGAAAGTGCCCCTTGAGCTGGAAAATAGGTGTTGCAACCCAACCTATTTCACGCGAGCGAAGGAGCACTTTCTGTGAGTCAAGCCTATTCATCTTGGGACGAATTAAGTCCAGATTTGGAGATAAAACAGCTGGTTGCCGTCTTGGGGTTTGGCGATATGTCCACGCGAAATTGATGCCTGGAATAAAGCGATGAGGGATCGCCGCGAGTCGACGGAATCGAGCTTGTTTACAATAATTTCGCTCTGAGTACTGGTGTAATGGTTTTTTTGAGCAAATATGGGCGAGATTAATGCGTAAAAGGACCGAACCCGAAGGTCGATGCGCCCTCTTTGGGCGGCGGCCCCCTCGGCGTGCGGCAGTCAACGGGGTTTGTTTGCTTCGAGCATTTGCGCTGACTGGAAGTGGCGCTCGGGGCGGGTCTGCCGAGGTGAGGTGAATGGGAAGGTAGTGGTACTGAAGGCTAAGCGAATTCCAGACGGAAATCAACCGAGCGAAATGCGAGGCTTCGATGTATGAGTAGCGGATTTGCGTTGTACCGCATTTTGAAGGGTGCTATGTCACCCAGATAATAAGATAAAAGGCTCTTTAAAAGGGATTCCGTTGTGGAAATGGAGTTGCCAAATGGAAGAAAAAAGACATTATTCCCAGGCCGAGGCCTTGAAAGTTATTACCTTTAGGAAGTATGCTAATTGTGTCGATGTCCGTTGATGCGGATTCCGTTGGATAGGCGGTGTGAGATTTTCTGGCTCTAAGTCCTTTGGAGGATGACGAGACTTTGGACCAGGATGGAAGTCGCAGAGAAGCTGGAGTTTCGCCTGGATTTTAGGGGTGGTTTCAGCCGTTGGTGAGTTTTTTGAATGGTAGCTGAGCTAAGGACTTTTGTGGGGTGTGAGCCCTTAAGCTTGCTCGCTGTATAGGCAATCGATTGATAGGCAATCGATTGATAGGCAATCGATTGATAGGCAATCGATTGATAGACAATCGATTGATAGACAAGGATGGATTTTGACCATGGAGGGGGTGTCCGGCGTTTTGGGCGTGCTGACTTTTAAGTCAAGAAGTCGGGTTAGCGGTTGAATTCCTGGAGCTCTCGCTGGAGCGTCGCAGTGGCCCCCGCAATCATCGACGGATTCATGAGTTCGTTGCTGAGCCATGATCAGACGACCTTTTTCCATTCAGAGCGCTTGGTGCGGATTGTGGACGCAATAGCCCAAGAAGTCGGACTCGACGGTGATTCCCTCATTGAGGCGCGTGAAGCCGCCGCTTTTCATGACCTTGGCAAAGTAGAAGTGCCTATCTCTATCCTAGCCAAGACGGATATTTTGACCGAAGATGAGTTTTTTACGATGAAGGCGCACTCTGCGCTTGGTGCAGATCTGATCTTGAAGGCTTCACCTGATCTCTGGAACATATCCCAAGGTGTAAGGAGCCATCACGAACGCTTGGATGGAAGTGGCTACCCCGATGGATTGAAGGGCGAAGAGATCCCGATCCTCGGTCGTATAATTGCAGTTGCTGATGTCTTTGATGCCCTCACCCACCCGAGGCCCTACCGGCAAGCTATGTTTAGTCCGGAATCAGCTATCGAGTACTTGCAAGATAATGTACTAACATCTTTTGATCCACGGGTCGTATCTGCGATGTGCGCAATCAAAGACAACATCGGCTTCACCTACTGAATAACTGGGTTCCAGATACCGTTCAAACGAGGGTCCGTCAGTCGGCCATGGTTGGCAAAGGGTCAAAGTAATCCCGGCTGGCACATGAGTCTGATACCTTAGGCTTCGGTATACATTCACTTTCTCGAGGGCCATTCTTGCGAGCGATGGCATCGCCACAAAAGGCCCAGGTGAACAAGCTACCGGGCAGTTGCTCCAAAAGTCGGGTCTCGCCCTGTGCCAACCCAATGGTAAAAGTGGGAGCTGCGACCAAGGCTTTGATCTGTGTTACAACGGGTGGCGTAGAGCCAGATCCACCCTCGGTTCACCTGCGCGGGGCAATCCGCAGAGGTGAGGTGTGAGCCGAATGTCGGCCGATCGTCCGAACTGAGGACGGACTAATCGTTAGTGATCAAAACCCTTTGGGCCCATTGACCGAGCGATGAATGAGAGTTTTTTGGACAATACGCCTGACCTACAGCTATTTCCGGCGAGACTGGAGGTCATGGTAGCTCAATTCATCTTCACTATTCGCGATCTTGGTCGCTTTTATCCGCCTGATCGAGAGGTCCTGAAAGGTATTAACCTTTCTTTTTACCCCGGGGCCAAGATCGGCGTGATCGGGGCGAACGGATCCGGGAAGTCATCCCTCCTTCGCATTATGGCCGGTCTTGACGACGGCTTCAGAGGTGAGGCCCGCCTCACTCCTGGTTTTACTGTGGGCTATCTGCCGCAGGAGCCGCAACTTGATCCCACCAAGGACGTAGCTGGCAACGTAGCCGATGGTCTAGGAGAGCAGCGTGACCTGCTTATGAGGTTCAACGCTGTCTGTGACGCATTTTCCGATCCCGATGCCGACTTCGACG
>JAKBHQ010000231.1 GCA_021836665.1 Thermoplasmata archaeon | reverse complement strand
CAAGAAATTAAAAGGGCTCATTGGCGCGTTTTAGAATGTTATGTGAATAGGTCGTCCCGGCAGGGTCGTGGCTACAGAAGTATGGGTGTAGCTGAATTGGCCGAATTGATCCGTGTGGCGATGCAGAGCAGCACTGCTCGGGTTGGTCGCCCCAGGCCTAAAAAATTTATGAGAGCGAGGGGCGTTTGGAGCGGAATTAAGCCTACTTCGATCTTTAACCTGGACTGATTGGCGTTTAAAGGTCACTTGGTTTTGAATGTTCCGTCTTTAGAAGCCCTTCGAGTCTTGACTCGAATTCATCATGGTCGATTTCGCCCTTTGCATATCTACTGCGTAACACCGAAAGGGGATCGGCTTCGGGGTGCGGTGTGTCACTGTCTGTTCCCTTTGAAGAGGCCAATATTCCGTCGATTCCGTGGTGGTTGCTGGAGGCAACATTGGAGCGTCGATGTGTGATTATGTAGGCTATTACCCCAGCGCCCACCAAAATTGCAATGGGGTCGAAGAGCATCCAAGAAAATCCGCCACTCCAGTTCATCATGCTAGGGACTCCTTATCGTTTGGACCGACCGGATGCAATTATCAATACGGCAGAATCGAGCTTCGCTTGAGGCTGGTTCTCGATTCGCGATTGCGACGCAGCATCGAAAACGTGAAGCGCGACGGTCGAACACCAAAGAACAGCTATTGAGCGCATCTGGATGTCGCCGTTTCGCTGTCCAAGGAATAAACCGTCCTTCACTAATTACTGAGCCTAGCTCGTTCCCTCAAGCAGGCTTGCTTGGTTCGAGAAGGAGGACCTTTTCTCCCAAAGTCGGGTAAAAGGGCCCCGACTTTGGGCGCTCTACAAGGGTGAGGGAGATGTCAGACTGGATTTGCTCGTCCCTCCTGACCCGCCAACGCCACTAGTAGTCCGTTCCACTAAATACGATACATGTTATGCGACCCCAAGATCGAACTTGTTCCAGCGGAAAACAACCGGTGCAGCATTGAACTCCTCGACGCCTTTGAGTATCCGTTCTTTTAGCTCGTCTGTAGAATCAACCCGTATATGACGCAGGAATGTTCTGCTCATTTTGGAAAAGACAGATTCAATCAGGTTTAGCCATGAGCCGTGCTTAGGGGTATGAACGTATTCGAAGCGTCCAGGACGGCTAGCCAGATAGGCCATAGTCTCCTTCGAGATATGAGCTGAATGATTGTCTAATACGACACGGATGGTTGCCTCTTCTGGGTAGTACTCGTCGAGTGTCTTGAGCAGTTCGATGAACTCAACACTCCGGTGGCGCTCTTGCACATTGGCGAATATATGGCCTGAGTGCAGGTCGATTCCGGCCAGGATCGACAGCGTGCCATGACGGACGTATTCATAATCACGCCCTATGGCTGCTGCCTTGCCGGGCACCGGGGGCAGATCGGGTGCCGTAAGGCCGATGGCCTGTACCCCAGGCTTCTCGTCGACGCTGACGCTGTAGATCGGACTTGTTCTTCCGGGTTGAACGTCACCTTGGGCGTAAATTGAGACCTCGGAATAGACCATCAGGACTTCCTGCATCTTGCGGTCGAACTCTGGATCTCTCTTTTCCAAGTAATAACGGATCTTGTGGGGTTTGATCTCGTTCTCGTCCAGGATACGCCATATTGTGCTCTTGCCCGCATTGGCCAGACGTGGAAAGCCAGCAGCATTAGCGTGTTCAGATACAAAGCGGGCAAGGCCGGATATCGACCACAGTTCTGCGGCAAGTCCATGATCTAGCGGTTTGGTACAGGCAATGGCCACCACCCATGCCTTGGCCTCATCTGTAATCTCTGGTTCATAGGGACGGTGGTAGGTATCTTTGAGCCCCATTAGCACACCTTTTGCAAGTGCTTTATCGATGCACTTGTAAATCATCGGCCGTCCCACTCCAATCTGGCGTGCCAATTCGGAGATCGATACACCTTCCCAATAGCCAAGCAGAACCTTTGCCCTTTCAACCTCGCGAAGTGGAGCTGTTCGTGACCCAGCCAGATCTTTTAGCATCGAACGTTGGTCTTCGGTAAGTACTAGAGGTGGTCGTTGAGTCTTCCTTGCCATGATTGCCTCCTTGCAGGGTTCAATACAATCATGGCACAAATTGTGACCTATGTAATGCTATTAACGGAACGAACTACTAGTGGCTCGGTTCCGGCCTTATGAGTAGGACGGGAATCTTACTGTGATGAAGGACATACGCGCTAACTGAACCGAGTAAAAGACTGGTAAAGCTGCCATGTCCACGTGTTCCAATGACGACAATGTCGGCCTCTTTGTCGGCCTCTTCGATCAACCTAACTCCGGGCGTCCCCTCGAGCAGCCTCCCTTCTATCTCCAGACCAGGGAATGCCGTCTTTGTCCCCTCGACCGCCTTGTCGACGACTTCCTGAGCAGCAATTTCAATTTCATTGATTGGAGCTACGTAGGCGGACCCGTAGCCGAAGTTCGGAATGAACCAGCTATGCACGATCAGTAGCTTGCTGCCCCTTGTCATGGCCTCAGATGCGGCGTATGAAACGGCCCTCGTTGCCGCTTCCGAGCCATCGGTTCCGACTGCTACGACGCCCTTATGTCGAATGTCTAAGTTTCTAATTTCCGCCATCTTTATCCTCCTTCTGCCATTATCCCTAGTTTGCTGAGGGATTCGAGGCTAAACATGTAATTCACTGATCAGCTTGAAGCTCCAGCCGTCGTTGGTAGGCGCCTGTTGCCCTCGCCTTTTTACCCATCGACCGGTCTTGGAGGCAGCACCACCACTGGCATTGGTGAATCCTCTATTATTCGATGTGCCGTACTACCGAGAGAGGCTTCGCCAAGGGAATGTCCTCGAGTGCCAACAACGATCAGGTCAACCTCCAGTTCGCCAGCGATCTCCAGAAGTGCAGTTACCGGGCTACCTTCCACCAGAAGATTCTGATGCTTTACTCCTGAATTCTTCAATGGGGCGCACCAGATCGAGTCGAGAAGATCTGCCGTTATGTGTCTGGCCTCCTCGGGAGATAAGAACCTACCATCCTGCTCGATCGGCTTTAGCCCCATTGCGTGAACCGCTATCAC
>JAKBHQ010000212.1 GCA_021836665.1 Thermoplasmata archaeon | reverse complement strand
ACAAGGAGAACTCCTTCTCCCACCAGTACGAGTCGCTCATCGCAGCTGCGAGTAGCGACTCTTGGTCACCCTGGTCGAGTCCCTTGGAGAGCGATCTGAGCATCGAGGTTATCTCAATATCGACATCGCTGCGCAAAGCTGGGTTCTGGATATTTTGCCAGCGGGTCAGCTGTCGTACGTAGTTACTCCCGCCAGCTTTGGCCCCGGGACCGACCTGAGACATCTTCCAGCCCCCGAAGGGCTGGCGTCTAACGATAGCCCCAGTGATTTGACGATTGATATAGACGTTTCCCGCTTCAGCGTGTTCTTTGAAGTAGCTGATCGTCTCGGGATCAAGACTGTGCAATCCGGCGGTCAGGCCATATGGAGATGAGTTCTGGATCCGCAGCGCTTCCTCGAGGTTTTCCGCCTCCATCAGGCCAAGAACCGGGCCGAAGCATTCGGTTTTCGCAAAGAAGGAGTCCAGCTTTACTCCCTCAAGTATGCCCGGCGTGAACAGGTTCAATTCTTGTTCGATCTGTTTCGGCTCGACGAGCCACCTTTCTCCTTCTGACGGGGTGGTCAGCGCTCGGAGTAGCTTCCCAGACGGTGGTTCTATAAGCGGACCCATCTGTGACCTCGGGAGGGCGGAGTCAGTAACTATGAGACTCATCGTCGCGTCGATTAGTTGTCTTTTGAACCTCTTCGAGCTGGCTACAGAACCGACGCAGATTACGAGACTCGCCGCCGAACACTTCTGCCCTGCGTGACCAAATGCCGATTTGACGATGTCTGAGGCCGCAAGGTCGAGGTCTGCGTCTTCGGTGACGATTACCGAGTTCTTCCCGGAAGTCTCTGCGAAGATCGGGGTGTTTGGTGCGAGCTTAAAGAAGAGTTCTGCCGTCTGATACGACCCGGTCAGGATTATGGCCGACACCTCTGGGTGCGAGATGAGCCGCTCTCCGGCTACCTCCTCCTGGCAATTTACGAATTGTAGCGCTTCCTTCGGTATCCCGGAGTTCCAAAGTGCTTCGCAAAGCATATAGGAGGAGGTCGGGACCTGCGGAGCGGGTTTGACGATGACCGAATTCCCAGCGGCTAACGCAGCCATTATTCCACTGGTTGGGATGGCTAGCGGAAAGTTCCATGGTGGGGCGACGACAACGGTGCCCATTGGTTCGAGGCGTCCGCCGTCGAAGTACTCGTCGTCTTGGATCTCGCCCCCGTAATAGCGTGCATAATCGATCGCCTCCGAGACCTCGACGTTGCCCTCAATGACGGGTTTCTTTGCCTCAATTGCCATGATGGCGATCAGGTCTGACCTCATTGCCTCGAGGTTTTTCGCTACATTTTCAAAGATCTCCCTTTTGACCGACGGGGAGACCCCTTGCCAGACGGATCGATCCTTTTTAGCTTCGTCGAGAATTTTGTCGATCGGTTCTCGATCGACTATCCGCTCGGGAACCGCTGGAAATGCTCGCGCTCCTATGGCTTCGATGACAGATGCCCTCTTTTCGGGGTCGGTCGGATCCCAATCGGGCTGATTGAAGAACCCATCGTGGCCGTCGGGCATTTCGGCTAGTCGCCTAGATGGAGTAGTCGAAGTCTTCCATCTATCTGATACCGCCGCCTCAAAGCGGGCTTGTTCGATCTCAAAATCCTTTGAGAATGGAGCTAGCCCGAAGAGGTGGTGGATGAAGTTCTCGCCACCAGCATTCTCCTCAAGACGCCTAAAGAGGTAGGAAATGGCATTATCGAAGTCCGCCTTTTCGACGACTGGAGTGTAAAGGAGCAGGCTGGAAGTTGAATTTCTTACTGCACTAGCCAGGTTTGGCGCCATGCCTTGGAGCATTTCGAACTCGATAGCTTCGCTTACACCCCTCCTCTCTCCGAGTAGCTTGGCCCAAGCAATGTCGAAGAGGTTGTGGGTAGCCACTCCAATGGACATCGATTCGGTATGCTCGGGATGAAGGACCCAATCCAGCATCTTTTTGTAGTTCGCATCGACTTGCGACTTGGAGGTAAAAGGTGCCTGCTTCCATCCATGGAGTTCGGCTTCGACCCTTTCCATTTGGAGATTTGCGCCCTTGACTATCCGGACCTTGATCTTCCCGCCACCCGACTTGAACCTCTTGGCGGAGAAATCTGCGAGTTTTTTCAAGGCGTCAAAAGAGTCTGGCAGGTAGGCCTGAAGGACAATTCCAGCGCTGAGATGAAATAACTCCTCTTCGCTCAGTAGTTCAATGAAGGAGTCGATGGTCAGATTGAGATCCTTGTACTCTTCCATGTCGAGGTTGATGAATTTTGCCGGATTATGGGCCATTGCAGCTTGGAAGAGCCTTCGGAGGTTGACCTTGATCCTTCCTATGGAATATTCGTACTCCCACAGGTTGATCCCAGAAGTTATCGAAGAGGCCTTTACCGACACGTAGTCGACGTCATTGCGATTAAGAAGGTCTATAGTTTTGCTGAGCCTCCGTTCAGCTTCCGCCTCGCCGAGAACCGATTCGCCTAGCAGGTTGATATTGACCCGGAATCCCTGTTTTTTCAGGCCCGCTAGCCCCTTTTTTAAAGAAGGATCTTCTAGGTCGAAAACCAGAGGGCCGACGATTTGGCGAAGTCGCTTTTTCGCCAAATGCATGACCAGCTTTGGCATATAGCGCGCTACCGTCGCACCGACACGGATCAGGGCGATATCGATGGGTGATAGAAAGTCAACTCGGGAGCCAGCCGCTAGTTTTCTGAATTGCGCTGCCGCTACGGCTTCAGATTCTGGCCGCAGCACGAGATCAGCAAAGGACATCGTGAAGGCGACTGAGGATGCATCACCGGTTAGTTTTCCTAGTCGCCTCGCACTTGAAAGCGAAGCGCTGTCGCTAAGTGTTTTTGATTCACGGAGCCAGTGCTTGGCCAGCTCGATAGCGTCTTGCACAATTAGATCCCCAAGGTTGTCGACCGGGATTTCGGGGTTGGAAGACTCGTTTTCTCCGAGTGGAGTTGTTAGACCCATATTCCGAAGCATAGGTCAAATAGTCCTTGATCTACCCGCCCGATCGGAGCTAATTACGACTCGAGCTATTAGTAGATCGGATCGGA
>JAKBHQ010000098.1 GCA_021836665.1 Thermoplasmata archaeon | reverse complement strand
TTATTTCAATGAATAGTGCTTGCTCTGCTTACTTAGAGTTTCTTATCGTTTCTAACTTCGAGACTGCTTCGCCAGTCTCGGGTCACCGAGGTTGAATGTCAAATGTGAGAGGTCGATACGGCAAGCTCGCAAATGATAAGCCTGGCGCCAGGATAGGTTATCCAACAGCCCTGGTCATTGCATGTGCAATATTTGCCGTTGCGGTCTCTTACCTCGCAGAGGGTGACAGGTTCAGTGAAAGCACCATTGTCGTACTGATTGTTTCACTGCTAGGTGTTTTCTTTTACTTCTTGGGGCTGGTTCGAAAGAGTCAGAACGAGCAGCTGTCCCTCCATGCGGCGCATAACGAGCAGCTGTCCCTCCATGCGGCGCATGTGCGTCGGTTGCTAATGTTCAATGCTTTGCGTGCAGAGGCTACTCGTCTGATCTTTCAGTCGAGGAGTGAACGAGAACTCTTTTCGTCGTTTTGTAATCTCGCTGTTGGCCAGGCAAACCTATCCTTGGCTTGGGTAGGGGTCCCAAATGAAGCCGGAGTTATCGAGTTTATGGCATTCGCTGGCCCAGCGATTGGATACCTAGAGGGACTTGAGATTTCAATTGACCCCACTAGGCCAGAGGGGATGGGAAGCGTTGGAAGGTGTTGGCGTGCAAGGGAGCCAATTTTCGCCGTCGATTATGAAGAGAATGGCATTTTGAAGCCCTGGAAGTCTCGAGCGAGCAAGTTTGGACTGAAATACAACTCCGTGCTACCAATTTACAAATCATCGAGCATCTATGCGGTGCTCGCTCTATACGTCGATTCGGTAGCGGTCTTCGACCTAGAGCTTCAGGACCTATTGGTTGAACTCGCAGATGACCTGTCATTTGGTGTGGGCTGGATGGCGACGATTGATCGAGTTGAGCTACTTGGCCAAGCGTTGGAAATACTTGGGGACGGTGTCTGCGTTACTGACCAACATGGGTCTGTACTGTTCGTGAATGGGGCGTTCACCAGTATTACGGGATACGAGATGGAAGAGGTGCTAGGGAAGAGCCTCAGGATTCTTCAAGGCAAACACAGTGATCCAGAAACCATAGAAAGGATCAGGGCAACCTTAGACGCCAAGGAGTGGGGAAAGTTCGAGATTCTCAACTATCGCAAGGATGGAGTACCTTTTTGGAACTCGCTGGCTATCACGCCCATGGTCAATTCTGACGGATCACTGACTCACTTTATTGCTTCGATGCGCAACACAACCGAGAGGAAGGAGCTTGAGCTAGAGCTAGCTACGACGAATACTTTCAACCAGGCTCTATTAGATGGTATGACCGTGGGTTTAAGTATCATTCGCTACCCAGAGCGCAGAGTCGAATACGTAAATGAAATGGCCCTGCAGATTTTCGGGGCCTCCGAGACAAGCGAGCTGGAAGGCCATTTCGGCGGTGAGTTTTTTCCCGACGATGATTCTCGCCAGCTGGTCGCTGATTTTTCGACGTCGGTGCTTCATGGAGATAAAAGCGTCCTAAAGGATCTCCCTTATATGAGGGTTGACGGAACTACCGGATGGATGGACATGTCCGGTGAATACCTCGATCAGGGTGATGGCCGACCGAGGATAATCTGGACCCATGTCGATGTGACAGAGCGCCACTTGGACGAAGTGAAGATTCTAGAGCTGAGCAACATGCGTGAGGCTCTGCTTTCCAGCGCAGTGGTGGCCATTGGAATGGTCAGGTATCCGGAGAGGGTCTACGTAGAGGTAAACCAAGGCTTTTTAGATTTGCTGGGTTACTCTAGTTTCGAGGAGGTCGCAGGGAAGGTCTCCAGGTTTGTTTATCCCGACGACATTGAGTTCGGCCGCATGGGTGATCTGGCCGGCGAGGTATTTCGCAATCGCTCGGGATATCTGACGGATCTCCGCGTCCTTACCAAGGATTCCAAGCTGAAGTACGTCGACATCCACGGGAGACTAATCGACGGAGGCGAACCCGAGCACCCGGTGGTCGTCTGGACGATTGTCGATGTGACCGATCGACATCGTTTGACCGAAGAGCTTGAAAGACAGGCACTCTTTGATGCGCTAACAGACCTCCCTAAGGTTACTTGAAGATAATTTGAGGCTTGCGATATCGCGAAGCAAACGAAGGGATTCCCTAATGGCGGTTGGACTAATTGACTTGGACGATTTCAAGACGGTCAACGATCGCTTTGGGCATGAGTTTGGAGACGATCTACTTCGGCAATTAGCCACTAGATTCCGGAACCTTACTAGAGAAACGGATCTGCTGGCGAGACTGGGTGGAGACGAGTTTGTTCTGGTCGTCGAAGACCTGGACAAATTAGAGGTAGATGACCAGCTAGATGCGATTTTGAGCCACCTTCATCGAGCCGTGGAATCGCCGATTGACCTCGGCGAAGGACGCGTGGTCAAAGTCGGGATGAGTATGGGTGTGGCGCTGTATCCAAACGACGCACAAGACATAGAGGACCTTTTACGAAGGGCCGACTTTGCGATGTACCAGGTCAAGGCGAGGAAGTCTAAAGGAGTGGATTGGTGGCAACTCGCTTCACCCTTTAGCGACCAAAGAGACGCTGACAATGAGATGGACCCTTTTGTGGTTGAGGAGCGCTAGGTACTTGCGCTGGTTTCGAGCCAATCCGAAGCGGCGATTTCTCGATCTATAGAAGCCTTTTACCGCTCATTTTTCCCCTTGGACACCGAGGGTGTCAATGATGGCTTAGTTACTCCTCCCGAGTCCATCCCGATCGTTCGCTGGCATGAGGAGAAGCTCCGTCTGCTTCTGTCTCCAGATAGCACTGAGGCGGATATTGTCCGGGAGGCCAACTACCTGGGTACCTTGCACGCCCTGATCGGAATCTCAGGACGGAGGGTAAGTAATGCCTATAGTGCTTTTCGAGGAGAGGTCTCTGGTCTCGTGGATACGCTCGAGGTCAGTTCGCTCAGTCGGGATCTTGCGCTAAAGGTCTTGGATAGCCGATTGCAGGTAATGGTTCGGAGCGAACTGGAGGCAATGCAGCAAGTGCTTGAATCGTATGATCGGTACCTTGCAAGATCCATACCGACCTCAATCGGCTATC
>JAKBHQ010000160.1 GCA_021836665.1 Thermoplasmata archaeon | reverse complement strand
TAGGCGTGAGGCGGATGACCTCGTGAGGAGGACTTCCGAGTTGGCATCGCGCCTTTCACGCCGGATGGATGAGTTTAGGAAGGTCCTCGATATTTCTGAGAAGCGGGATCCTTCCGGACGCGTAGTGCTGGTGGATGTCAAGGCGTGATTTAGGATTACGAGGCAGTGAACGTAAAGTAATCGGTGCTATTTGCCTGGAGGTTATCGGCTGGCATTCAAGAGTGGGGCGAATACCTCCGTGCGGTGGAACTAGTCTAACGATATCGACCTGCCGGAGTTATACATTCGAGGCTGACCGAGGCGGCTTCGCGAGGGCCTAATTGGTGTATGGGTGTAATGGCCAAGGCTGCTTGGCTGCTTGGAAAATATGGATGGGTGCTTAGGTGATAACGGGGTTTTCACGGTTAAGCTACGGTGCTGCCCATTTGGTGATCTGCTGAATGCAGTTTGATCTGGTAGTTTTTATACCTGACGAAGCCCTGCCATCGAGCATAATGGCAATGGCGCACGCGGTAAATAACAACACATCTTCGACGGGAAGCATTGCGCTTGTAACCCTGGGCGAGAGGTCGGCCGCGTTTGCCCAAGCGGTGGCGAATTCTGGGGTATTTTCGAAAGTTAGCTGTGGGATATTTCATAGGCTACCTGGGGAAGATCTCTCGATGGCCTTCGTCAGGGCAATTCAACTCGGAAGTGCGGACAGAGTACTGGTTGCCAGCGTCGAAGACAAGACTTTACCCGGGGCCCTTTCCGATCTAGCTTTTTTGACTCAAGAAGAGATTGGGAGTGAAGCCTTTACCATTCATCAAGACGGTGCCGGGTCGAAGTGGGTAGCTTTACATGGAGACGTGATTTTCTACTTCTCTCGATCTAAGTTAGATCTAACTCAGCTATCTCCGTGTTATAACCTAGCGGACCTCACCTGGTCGATAAAGGCGGCAACTCCAACGACAACAAACGGAGCAACGAAGACACCAGCTGAGGGAGTAGCGCCATACCGAGATTTAGGTGCCCAGGCTATAGCTTTGAGTGTGGTTGTGCCCACCCTTGACGCAACGTCTACGCGGGTCAGGAGGCTCCTCGAATCACTACGGAGACATACGGCCGTTACCTACCAAGTACTGCTGGTTGATAACGGGAACTCGCCGCAAGGATTCTCAGCCCCGGTTAATACTGGAATTCGAGCAGTTCGCACCGAGTATGTGGCCGTGATTAATGACGACGTGAAAGTTGGGCCGGGTTGGTGGGGGCCACTTCAACGAGAACTCGACTCCGGAGAACTGGTGGTTTTCCCTCAGACGATAGAGGGCACTAGGGAAGATTTTTCGGCTTGGTGCTTCGCATTTAAGGCTGCAAACCTGGAACTCCTCTCTTCAACTGAGAGTGCTTTTTTTGACCCGGAACTCAGGATATGGTTTCAGGATTCGGATCTGATGTTAAGACTGCGCGAACTTGGAAAGCCTCCTAGGTTAGTTTCGGACAGCCAGATTTCCCATGGTTTTTCTGAGACTCTTAGGGCGCCAGACCCCACCCTTGCAAACTGGATCAAGGACGTCGTGAAGGATGATCAGGCAATATTTGTCGCAAAGTGGGGCGAAGAGGTACTTGCGAAGATCGGCTTCGTAAACAATCTCTGAAACGGTAATGCAAAACTTCGATTGCAGCGATCGACAGAACCTTGAAACCTAAACAACCTGCCGGTTCACTGCCTCAGCTTGTTCCTGCTAGAGGCGGTGAACCGGGTACGTTACCTATTTGTGCAGAGGCTAAGTTTCGGCCCTGAACTGCTGCGAGTTGAGGAAAAGGTCCCCAGTTGTACGCTAAGCCATCTGCACCAAGGATTGCAGCACTGTAGAAGAAGTGGATACAACCTTGGTGTTTGCCTGGTATGCGTTTTGAGCAATGATCAGCTCAGTTAACTGATCGCCCAGGTTGACATTTGAGCCTTCTACAGATCCACCTACAAGTGCCCCACGGCCTCCTGATCCAGCCGTACCGACCTGAGGAAGTCCAGAGTTAGCCGACGTCGCATAGAGGAGATTGCCGACTTTGGTGAGTCCCTGTTCATTGGCGAATGATGCCAAGGCAATCTGACCGATAGTTTGAGTTTGGCCGTTGGAGTAGCTTCCCTGGATCGTGCCGTCGGAGTTAATGGTGAATTTTTGCAATGATCCTGAAGCAAAGCCATTTTGACCGGTGACTGCTACGCTCGACGAGCCCGCGAGCTGGGTCAAGGCAGAGAAGTCCACTTTGGCCGAAACAGCACTAGCCGGAGGACCCGATGTTCCAGCTGGAATGCTCAGTGTCGCCGTCGAAGTGCCGGTTACCTGCCCGGTGGTGGGTGAAAAGGTGATTGTACCGAGAGAGGTCGGCGTTGCGGTACTACCTGACGGCGCCCAGGCGAGGCTATAGGTGTTTGAACCGCTTGAAGTAAAGGTAAAAGTTATCGGAATGGCATTACCCAAAGAGTCAAAAACGGAGACGGTAGCGGTGAACGATGCCGGGGGGGTGGTAGTGCTCGTTGCGGTTGTGGAAGGCGGAAGGTTTCCACCCAAGGTTACCGTCGTTGTAGGGTTAGCGCCAGACTGCTGACCTTGTGGGATAGTGATTGCAGACAGTGATCCATTAGTTGCAATTGTCCCACCCGGGGTCGATGGGAGCCAGCCTTGGATTATGGCACCCGTTGGGGTTACGAGGTTGCCGTTTGCGTCGAGCTGGAGGTTCCCGGCTCTCGTATAATAGCTTTGGCCACCTTGGCTTGCTATTAGAAATCCTTGGCCCTGGATTGCGACATCGGTGGAGACCCCGGTTTCTTGGAGGGTACCTTGGGAAAAGTTAGTAGGGGAGGCCGAGACCCTTACCCCAGAACCAACTACCACTGGGTTTGTACCTCCACTCACTCCCGCTTGCGGGGCCCCGGCTGAGGACTGCTGCTGATAGAGTAGGTCTGAAAATTGTAAGTCCGTGGACTGGTATCCGACGGTGTTGACATTGGCTATGTTGTTGCCGATGTTATCTAATAGAGCTTGGTTGGCATCGATGCCGGTTATCGCGGATCCTAACGAGTCTCCCATTTGAACTG
>JAKBHQ010000049.1 GCA_021836665.1 Thermoplasmata archaeon | reverse complement strand
GGGAGCGCTAATTCGACGGAGTGAGCTACGCTCAGGATAGTTATCAAGACCGATGAGAGCTGTTTTTCGTCCCAGTACCTGACCGAGTCGATGGTCTGTGCCGCTTGGTCTTCGCGATGACCCATGAGGATCTCGTAAGGCTCCTGAAAGGATGCCGAGTCCAACCAGGAAATGACTCCCTTCGTGCCAACACCTTGATACTTCGCCGCCAACAGTACCGGAGCTAGCACCCTCGAGGATAGCTGATACCAAAACCTCGTGTCAGAATTACCATGCAGGTTGCCCGGAGCATGTGAAACGAGGTTTTCGGCGACGACCTTGGCGCTCAGAAAGTCGCTAACTTCGCCAACGGGATCCCAAAAATAACAGGGCTCTCCTGGTACTGGTGACCGGCCCAAGAAATAGACCTTTGAGTAGTCGGCCCGGCTTGAGTAAGTCAACTTTACGAGGTCGTCCTTTACGCTCGTAACGACTAGCGAACCCTCAGTTGACTTGATTATGGGAACCGCAACATTCCTAGTCTTGCCCGACCTGGTCGGACCGAAGACAATTATCGAGGCCTCGCCGTCTATTGCGGAGATAAGTGACCTTTTGAAGGAAAACCTGCCCTTTGATCCCCTTATCAGTTTCCCCTCCGAAGGCCGATCGGCTTGATTCGACTTTTGGTGGATAAACGAGGTGGCAAAACGGGAGCTAGTGCTACCTTTTGGGTCTTTAGAAAGGACCAGGTAGATCAGGGCGGATGCAACTAGCAGTACTTCGGCGGACTTGATCAACGGGACCTAACCTCCCCGGCGGGCAACTATCTATGGGTCGAACTCTTTATGGCAATCGGCTGCTCAATCGGTCTCTAGCCCACTTGTCCCCTTACTACATTCGTGATTGTTCCCACCGCACCACCGCTTTATGATTGTGGCGGGTTTCCACTCGGAGATACTTTTCTGTCCGACAGTGCCTGATCGGTATCACAGATCGACCTTTCCAACCGATGGAGCCTGTGAGAGACGAGCGAAATCCGCCTGCCGACCTTCCAGATTGCGGTTCCCCTACTAAGGCGGACGATGCTCTTGGCAAGGTGATCAGGGATGGCCATGAATTCGCACGCTACTTTCGACTCTGATGCGGGTTGCGAGTAGACGACAAAGGTCTCTGAATCGAGAGCTAGACCGAGCGCCCTGTCGTAGTAGAGGTCCGATAGGCGGTGTTGGATTGCAATGTTGGAAATTCCATATGATCTGCTCAGTTTCCAGAGTGACAAAAACCAGTCCACGTGGGTCTTGGTATTGAGCAGCGCCCAGGCCTCGTCGATCACCAAAAAGCTCCCCTTGGCCCTACCCCCTTGGAGATAGTTCTGGCGGTGAGCCATTAGGAGATTGACGGTTATCGCAAACCCTGTCGTACCGATGAGCGAAGATAGATCGACCACGACACTCGGCGCATCAAAAAGATTTACCCCAGTTTCGCCAACGATCCCCGAAAGATCGCCGGTAATTAGCCTTGAGACCTCAGAAGCGAGGCCGAGGGCCAGGGAACGATCACCGGCGTTTTCCGAAGCAGGAGCATTACAAAGCGCCCGATGTAGGTCAGCGAGTGTAAGGGTCGGCCTGTTTGAGAGCGAATCCCTGATCGCCAGGTCGTAGACGAAGCGTTCTTGGGGCTCCAGCCTGCGCCCCAGAACCGCCTCTATCAGTCCATAGGCCGAAGCCAAGAGCCTTGCGAGATTCGCAGATGGAGAGATTGAGGTGTCAAAGGTGGCAAATGGACAAAGCCCGATTGGGCTCTGTCTAGATAGCCTCACAAACCTGGCGCCCGTCGCTCTGGCTAGCTTTTGATATTCGCCCTTTGGGTCGATTACAAAAAAGTCCCGACCGAGCAGACTCTCCCGATAGAGCAGGGTCTTTACCAGTGCACTCTTGCCCCGCCCGATCTCCCCCACCACCACGATATTGGGATTGGTTACCAGCGCATCTTCATAGATAAAAAAGGGGTCAAAATGGAAAACCCCGCCGTCGTAATCCTGGCCTATTGGTACTCCGCGATACTCCGCCGGGGAGGTAGACGGCGGGAAAAATACCGACACCGACCTAGTCGTCTCCTCGAGTACTAACCGGGTCATAAGATACCTCCGGTGAAGAATGACGATTCGAAAAGGACCTTTTGGAATCCGTAGGCGATCCTCAACTCGACGCCGATGCTTTGGGCTAGTTGGATCGTCTTTTCCACCTCGCCTTTCAAGGCGTGAGAACTCTCGGAGTAGACACACAGTACGGCTCCGAAGCGCACCAGTGACTCTCCTTGGACCAACTCCTCCTCCTGTCTTTTCCTTGATCTCTCTGCGGCTCGATCTGTTGCGTCTTCGAGATATCCCGACCTCTCCCGGAGGTATCTTTGTGCGACTAACTCGGATGACCTCGACCTGATCCGGCGTCTGGCCGCACTGTGGTCATAGGGGGCAAATTCAACTGTTAGCGTCCTCGTGGGTGGGGCAGGTTTCAGCAGGGTCCAGAGAAATCCAGGTGCAAGGGCCGCACTTGGCCAGTCGATCACCTCGAGAACACAGATTTTGGTCGAATCGATGATCAACCTGTCCCACAGTTCCCTTATGCGAAGGTCCTTACCGGGATCCACGCCGAGTGAACCGGATCTAGGCCCTAAAGTCCAACGATCGAATGCATCTTGGAGATCCGATGCCAAAAGACCGGTCAATTTGTCAAAGGGCCCTCCATCGGCACCGAGGAATAGCCCATTGCGATTCGGGCCCTTGGTCGACTTATGGGGGATGCTAAGGGCCAGGTGGGTAAGCAACCTGTAACTTCTACTCTTTAGTTGATCTTCTAGTTCCCGCAGAATCGGCGGAAATTTGGACACACCTTGGCCCTGCGGTCGCTCGGCAACGACTTCAAAGCGAAGGGTCACCCCCGCACCCTTGGGTAGCTTGCTACAGTGGTCGATGATAGAAGTCGCCCAGATCTGTGATTCGGCTATCGCCTCATCGGTCGCCTTAGACCAAGTGGGACAGTAGCTAGCACGATAGACGACTGCGTCCTTTGCTCCGTTGGTGACCATCGCAACCATAGACGGGG
>JAKBHQ010000090.1 GCA_021836665.1 Thermoplasmata archaeon | reverse complement strand
TTCCGATCTGACCTTCCAGATATCGAGGGAATACCCAGACATGACGGTCATGGAGAACCTTATTGTCTCTGCCGCCAACCAGGGTGAAAGATTGATCAATGTCTGCTTCAGGCCATCTGTCGGTAAAAAAAGAGATCGTGAACTCGTGGAGCGGGCCCTTCATACCTTGGTAACTTTTGGCCTCTACCCGTTGCGCAACGAGTACGCCCGCAACCTATCAGGTGGACAGAAGCGACTTTTGGAGTTATCGAGGGCGGTAATGGCCGATCCAAAGGTTCTGCTGCTCGATGAGCCGATGGCAGGAGTGAACCCGGCGCTTATTGAGAAACTTGGCGAACATATCGTAGGGCTGAACAAAGAACTCGGGACGACCTTTGTGCTCGTGGAACACAACTTGGAAATAGTCGAGAAGATCTGCTCGAAAGTCATAGTGGTAGCTCTTGGAGCGACCTTAGCCGTTGGAACGATGGCTGAACTTAGGAAGAATCAGGCCGTCGTGGAAGCGTACTTAGGGGGTGACGTTCGTGAGCGTGTTGGTAGTTGATCGCCTCACAGCGGGTTATGGTAAGAATCCGATCGTTTGGGATATCAATCTCCAAGCGAAGGTCGGACAAGTAGTAGGGATCGTTGGACCTAATGGCGCCGGGAAGTCGACGCTCCTGAAGGCCATTTTCTCGATGGTGCGTATCGATTCGGGTAATATCCGGCTCGACGAGACTGACGTCACCGGGCGCGCCTCTTACTTGCTAGCCAGATCGGGCCTTGCCTATGTTCCTCAGGTCCAAAATGTCTTCGCAACCATGTCGGTGGAGGAGAACCTGGAGCTTGGCGGAATGATGAAGAAGGCGGAATTGAAGCGGAGAATTTCAGATGTTCTTGAAATTTTTCCGGACCTTCAGGTTGCCCGAAATAAGAAGGGTGGAGACCTTTCGGGCGGGCAGAGGAACATGTTGGGAATGGCGAGGGCGTTAATGGCTGAACCCAAAGTAATACTCCTCGACGAACCGACGGCTGGCCTCTCACCGATCTATGTTGACGTCGTTTGGCAGCAAGTCAAAAGGATCGCCGAATCAGGCACATCTGTCGTGGTTGTAGAACAGAACGTTGATAGAGCGATTAGTTCGTCCGATTGGGTTTACGTATTGGTCGCCGGCCGCAACAGGGTCGACGGTCCAGCCGCCGCAGTAGCCGAGCTTGAGCTCGGAGAGATCTTCCTGGGGGCAGTTCAGGCAGCGAATGAAGAAGAGGGCTTGCTCCAGAAAAATTGAGCTTGTCTTTATCCATTCCTGTCGGGATGCCAGGGGGGGGAGATGAAGATGGCGAGCCTGGAGGCGCCGTTTTCAGGGTCTAGTTCCAGGGACGGTAAATGTATAAAAAGATTAGGAGGACCTATTTTGGGGCGATTAAAGCCATTTAGCCGTTGGCTAGGTGCAGTCGGGGCTCTCTCTATGGTGTTGGCAGCTTGTGGGGGATCCTCTAGTTCTTCATCATCTGGGTCAACGACCACAGCGGTGCCAAAGACTATTACTGTCGGAGAGCTTTTGCCCATGTCGGGTGCTGAGGCTTTCGTCGGACAGTGGTTCGATCATGGGGTTAAAGCTGGGATTCAAGCGGTTAATTCCTCTGGAGGAGTGATGGGCGCCAAGTTGGTGCCGGTCCTTGAGGACACAGCTGGCGATCCCGTGGATGCAGTTACCGCTTGGCATACGTTGCAGTTGCAAAAGCCAGCATTTGTTATGGGACCATCATCTTTGGAGATCATGGGTGTCATAAATGACTTCCAGAACGCGAAGGTCGTGGACATGATGGAGGGTGGCACAACACAACTCGACAAGATGCAGTACTCGTACGTCTATAGGGTGTTCCCTTCAGACTCGGCGCTGCTTGCTGCCGAAGCATATTATGCCGTGAAGCAGGACCACTGTACGCGAGCTTCATTGCTCTATACGGCGGATGCTAATGCACAAGCGGAAGTTCCGGCGGTCATTAGGGCGTTCAAGGCACTAGGCGGTACGATCCTCGCCAATGAGCAGATAACAGCTGGACAGTCATCGTATTTGACTGAGGTTACGAAGGCTTTCGCCCAAAACCCTCAGTGCGTATTTTTCCATGCTGATCCTCAGACGGCGGCGACCGAATTTGCCAACGTCCGCCAGCTGGGACATATGAATGTAAAATTCATCACTGGCGATACTGGAGCTTCATTACAGCTAGCTCAAGCCTTTGGCCTTTCTGATGCGTCCAAGTATATGGTGGGAATGGGTGCTCCGGCCGCATATCCGCAATCCCAGGCCGCATTTTTGAAGGCTTACGAGGCGGTTTGGCATACTAACAAGCCATTGCCAGCGTCACCAGCTATGTATGACGGAGTAATTATTTCGGCATTAGCAATGACTGCTGCGCATTCGACTAATCCAGTCGTGTGGCGACCATTTATCAAGAAGGTCGCTAACGGTCCTGGTATTCCTGTGTACACATATGCACAGGGAGTAAAGGAGCTAAACGCCGGCAAGTCGATCAACTACCAGGGAGCGTCTGGTAACGAGAACTTCAATAAGTATCACAACGTCTTCTCTGATTTCACGGTTGTCCAGTTCGACACGAGTGGCAATATGCACACAATCGACACGGTGACGGCTGCTCAGGTGGCGTCTACCTACTAATTGCAATTTTCAATGTAATCATTCAGTTGGGCTGATTGGAGGTTTAGTCGGCCCAACTGGATTCAACTTTCCCCTGGATAACGTGCCAAAAGCCCCTTGTGGGCTTTTGGCATTTAATCACCGAAATTGAATGAGGGCCTAGAAGTTTCTGGCCCTAGCCACGAGCAGACCCAACCTCCCAGCGTGAAGCTCCGACAGCAGTACTCAAAGGTTGCGCGGATTATCTCCCGACTATTCGAAACGTATCAGCGGACTTTGGACAAGCTTCAACCTTGGTTAATGACCTATCGTTGACTTTCGCTCGCCATTTCGTGCGGTGCTCTCTCGGGTCCACCAGCGGCAAAACTGTTTTGGTGGCTCGGATTGACCACCGAGGAATGTTCGATTCGTATTTCCGAGACCCTTTGTTATCTTGTATGCCCCC
>JAKBHQ010000282.1 GCA_021836665.1 Thermoplasmata archaeon | reverse complement strand
CCGTGCCAACCAAACTTGTCAGTGAAGCCCGAGAACCAAACGGCCCGCATAGAGGCGCCATAAAGGGCCACAAGGCTTGAAATTCCACTTCTTCCGAAAGAGCAAGGTTCCTTCTTAATTGCCAGAGGGCCTTGATCAAGTTGGTTTCGACGGCTATCTGACTATCCAGCACCTCCGCCCAACGAGGCGGCGAAATTAGATTTCTTGGATTAAGTGACTTCTCTAACGGCTAAAGCCGCCAGCTTCTTTTCACGCAACTTGGTCGGCGGAATGTGGCCAGTCCAGCTCGGAGGATGTCTCTAGCGGCGTGCTCATCTTGATGGACTTCATCTCCACAAGATCGGCACTTGAACACCGCTTGAGTGGCACGGGCCTTCCTTAGCCGCCCGCCCGCAAGCTTCGCAGTGATCCGAGAGGTACCGATGGTCTACCTCGACCAATCGCCGCCCAGCTTCTTCCGCTAGGGTTACCCAGCAAAATTGAACGGGTGTTACGCCGGCATTGCGGCAAAACGAGCATTTAGAATAGCATCATCACTTCACCAGAGGGGGTGTGACACCTATCGGGTATGTCGGGGCAAAGCCCCGAACTCCAATTCCCCCTGCGGCTATAGCCACGAGCCCCCTTGGAGCGATTTTATAAGCGAAGAAGGCTTCTGTAAAAACTAGCTTCTCAATCAAATCGGCACATATCGGAAAGAAAATTGCTCGCAAGCAAATTGCCTACGAGCAATGGAGCCGAGCGATTTCTCGGTGGCCCTTCGGAATTCTCCATCCGCCGAGGCTAGAGTCGGTGAATTAGAAATCCTTATGGGTCGACCTCACTTTGAGTTCAGACGAACTTTAGTCCAGTCGCTCTTCCCCTTGAATTTTGCCTTCAGGATTTTGCCGCCAGGATTGCGCGGCAACGGCTCCTTCGAGATGCAGATATATTCAGGGATCTTGTAGTCGGCGATGATCCCCTTGAGACTCTTGGCCACTTGATACGGATCGAGTTCGACGCCGGGGATTGCAAAAATAACCGCCCCCACTTTCTCGCCCATTACTTCATCGGGTACCGGAACCACCGCCACCTCAAAAACACCAGGTAGGGCAGAAATAGCATTTTCCACCTCGACGCTGTAGACGTTTTCACCGCCCCGATTTACCATATCTTTCTTACGGTCCACAATCGTTACGAAACCCTCTGGATCGATTCGAGCCATGTCGCCGGTCATGCACCATCCATCGACGAATGTTCTTTGAGAGGCTGAAGGGTTGTTCCAGTACGAAGGAGAAACACTCTGACCGCGCAGCATGAGCTCCCCAATGGAGCTTTCTGGATCGGGCTCAAATATAGCCGCGTCAATCACTGGTACTGCAAAACCCACCGTCTCGGGTCGAAGCGTAGCGTAACGGTCCGGCAGAAAAGTTGCCAAGGCTGAAGACTCCGTCAGGCCAAAGCCATTGCCAAGTTTTGCATTCGGAAATGCCTCTCTCATCGCTTGGACAAGGCTCGGGGGCGTCGGCGCACCGCCATAAAGTACCCACCCAACCCCGTCAAGCTCCAGCGAGGCAAACTCCGGGGTGTTCAACACTAACCAGTAGATTGCAGGCACAGAAAGCAGGAGATTGATTGACTCTTGCCTCATGGCCTGGAAAAAAAGCTCCAAGTCAAGACCGGGCATAATTACGCTCGTTCCACCGAGTCCCAGCGCCGGCATCAGCTGTGAATTGCAACCAGTTACATGGAAAAGCGGAACCGAAATTAGGCTCCTCATCCCGCCAGCTTCAAGCCCTGCGGCTCTCCGGCAATTCTCCACCGTTGAGACGAAGTTCTCATGGGTCAACACTGCACCTTTCGGAAATCCTGTGGTTCCCGAAGTGTAAAAGATTGCTGCGGTATCGGTCGGCAAAGCGTCTTGATATAAGTAGTGAGTATTTCCGACCAGGTCTTCCTTGGTACCTATTCCAAATTTCGCATCCGAGTCAGAAATTACAAACTCAACTTCCTTCTCGGTCAGCCGGGTATTGACGGGAACGACGACTCCTCCGGCGAAAATGACACCTAAGAACCCAACTACCCAGTCAACCCCGGCTTGCAGGGTAAGAGTCACCCGATCTCCGGGCTTTAAACCCTTTTCGACTAGTCCGCCAGCGCATGCGGTCGAGCGATCCCAAAGCTCACCAAAAGTTACTCTGGATACGCCCAGTTCAACCAGCGCCTCAGAGCCTCGATACCCCTCTACCGATCGTTGAATCATTTCGGTGATTGTGGCGGCTATCCCCTCATAGCGCAGAATTCCATCGGAACTCCTTATTACCCCTGTCTGATCAAAGGGATGAATCTCTGCGTTGGTTCCATGTGTTTCATTGATTAAAGACACGGGTCCTCCTAATTGAACCTTCGGATCGCCCTCAAAATGCTGTAACATCCTCGAGCCAGTCGACTTACTTACCGATCGGTAATAATACTAAGTCCTCCGCGAACTTTTTGCATATTTCCAACCCACCGCGAGTTAAATATCAGACAGCTCTCATGAAACCGGCCAGTTCAGGGCCTACCAATTGTCACCGTCGTAGCGCAAAGTAATACTCAATCATCTGGCATAGTGCAAAGTTGAACCTTGCACTATGGGCGCAATCTCTAGAGATGGCCCGCATCACGCCATGCCGATCGTTCCATGAAGCACAGCTGCCGACTCCTGCCCGCTAGGTCGGTGAACTTTCCTTGGTTGACGCTCCCGGCCACTTCTCAAAAGGACTGACCGTGGCTGATCTACGAGTCTCCTAAGCAGACCTAAAATTTGCCTCAGTTCGACAAGCAACAAGGGGCATTAAATGGGCGACAACTATCCTGGCCGAGAGGGACCGCCGATGAAACGAGGAGCATTTAGTCAATCCGATTTTGATGCCACTCCAAAAGAACTCCGGCCCGAAATCACCTAACACTCGATAGATTCCGAACGACACTAAGCGTCTTGGTCCTCTCGCTTCAATCGAGTCAAATCCGAAAAATATACTTGCCGGTTCGTCACACCGACAAAGCCGGCAAAACAACTCGTCTGTACGCTCGCTGGTACAGAAGCGAAACGGGACGAGCAAAGCAAC
>JAKBHQ010000305.1 GCA_021836665.1 Thermoplasmata archaeon | reverse complement strand
GAGAAAAGCGAGTGCCCAAAAGGGAACTACTTCCTTCATGAAGTGCGACTTCCCGGTCTTGCCCCAGGCCCAAGCTCTATTGAGGTAGTAGGAGGGCACCGCAGCTATCGCAGTCGCCATGATGTTCGAGGTAGTAGCTGACCACCTCCGCAAAACGCCATAAAAGAGAAAGAGAAGGCCTTGCGTAATCACCACCGAAACTGCCGAAACTGCCGTGTACTTGATCGTTTTAGGCTGCAGCGCAAGTGACTTCAGCCTAAGCAGAGTACCCATAAGGCTTTGGTCTTTCTTGTCCTGTTGATCCTGGAGAGTTAAATTCACGAATATACAGCCTAATCAGATTCCTAAAGAGTTCCAAATAATACGACTAGTAGCTGCTGCGAATCGGTAAAGATGGAGGAGTGAGTCAAGCATTAGATGACCTAGTGGCGCTACTGGACCTCGAGAAGCTCGGCAACGACGTCTTTGTGGGGGTATCGCCGGACGAGAATAGGAAGCGAGTCTTTGGGGGACAAGTCGCCGGACAGGCACTTATCGCCGCAGGGAGAACCGTTGAGCTCGGAAAGGTTCACTCGCTGCACGCTTACTTCTTGCGACCAGGTGACCCAAAGGTACCAATCACCTTCGAAGTCGATCGAATACGCGACGGAAGGAGCTTTACCACCCGGCGTGTCGTGGCAAAACAGAACCAAATTCCGATCTTTAACCTCTCCGCCTCTTTCCATGTCGACGAGGAAGGAGTGTCCCACCAGTCCCCGATGCCCGACGTCCCGCCAGCCGAAGGTCTTCCTACATTCATGGAGCGGATGGCCCCTTGGGCTCACTCAATGGGCGACTGGTATGAAAAGCCGAGGGCGATCGACATGCGCTATGTCGACCCGCCAAACATGGTCAAGGAAATGGGGGCCCGTGAGCCAAAGAGCAGGGTATGGATGAAGGCCGATGGAAAGCTGCCCGACGACCCACTTCTGCACTCCGCAGTCATCGCTTACGCATCAGACATGACCATTTTGGACTCCACAATGCTCCCCCACCGAATCGGCTGGAATCAACCTGGACTCATGGTCGCCTCGTTGGATCACGCCATGTGGTTCCACCGTACATTCAGGGCGGACGAGTGGTTCCTGTACTCTCAAGGGTCCCCTAGCGCCCACGGAGCCCTCGCAATGGCGAGGGGGCAGATCTTTACCCACGACCGAAGGTTGGTGGTATCAGTGGTCCAAGAGGGGCTCCTGCGCCTACCCAAGGCTTGAGGCGCCAAGGCGCGGCTTAACTAAAACGAGGCGGTGAGTTTCCACCGCCTCGTTTCAAATACTTCTCTATTTAGCGCTGATCGATGTGGAGATACTTGCGCTCGGGAGCTCCGGTATAGCTCTGGCGAGGCCTAATTATCTTGGAATCCTGATCTAACATCTCATTCCAGTGAGCCAACCAACCGGCGACCCTCGGAATCGCAAACAGTACGGGGAACATGTCGACCGGGAATCCCATCGCCTGATAGATCAGGCCAGAGTAGAAGTCAACGTTCGGATAGAGCTTGCGGGAGATGAAGTAGTCATCGGAAAGGGCTACTTCTTCGAGCTTCAGTGCGATGTCTAAAAGCGGGTTCTTCCCGGTCACTTCGAAGACGTCATAGGCGACCTTTTTGATGATTCGCGCCCTTGGATCGTAGTTCTTGTAGACCCTGTGGCCAAAGCCCTGGAGCTTTCCGTTTCCAGCCTTCACGCCGTCGATAAAGGCTGCGACGTTGTCCATGCTGCCGATCTCGGTGAGCATCCGCACGACTGCCTCATTAGCGCCGCCGTGGCGAGGACCATAGAGCGCTGCACAAGCGGCCGCGGTGGAGGAGTAGGGATCCGCATGCGCAGAACCGACGACCCTCATCGCAGTTGTCGAGCAGTTCTGCTCATGATCTGCGTGCAGGATGAAGAGGATGTCCATCGCCCTAACCAATGTGGGGTGCGGCTGATAGTGAGGCTCGGCGATCTTCCACATCATCGAGAGGAAGTTGGCGGGGAAGGTTAGCTCGTTATCTGGGTAGACAAAAGGCATGCCAACCGAAAATCTGTAGGCCGCTGCGGCGAGGGTCGGCATCTTTGCGATAAGTCGCACTTCTTGGTTCTTGCGCGCTGCGGGGTCAAAGATATCCTTGGCATCTAGATAAAAGGTCGAAAGGGCGGCCACCGCAGAGACCAAGATGCCCATCGGGTGGGCGTCGTAGTGGAAGCCGTCCAAGAAGCGCTTCCTCACATTTTCATGGATAAAAGTGTGGTGAGTGACCTCTTTAGTCCAAGAGTTGTACTGCGCCAGCGTCGGGAGTTCGCCGTTCAACAGGAGATAGGCGACCTCAAGATAGGTCGAATCCTCAGCCAACTGCTCGATCGGGTAACCCCGGTATCTCAATATCCCGGCGTCGCCGTCGAGGTAGGTTATAGAACTCTCAGTCATGGCAGTCGTAGTCAAACCTGGATCTAAAAACCAGACCCCTGGCAGCAGTTTTTGCCACTGGGCGGAAGAAACCACCCCATTTTCTAGCGGGATCTCTACAGACTTTCCAGTCCGATTATCCGTTACCGTTATGCTGTCGGCCACTTCTTTGCCTTCCTAACTCTCAGCGTGCTACGGGCACAGATCAACCCCCGATGACTCTGCCCCTCCAGACGAACTGGGGTCCATTACTATGTCGACTCTGACAATTCACCTTACATTGCGGCCAGCGAGATCACTCAGCTGGTATCTATAGACGTTCGTGTCCCTCAACGCAAAGCCGCACCGAAGGTACAACCTATTGGCTGCGTCTCTATCAGGGCGCGAAGTCAAATCAACCGTCTTTGCACCGCGCTCCTGAGCACGATCCAGCGCAGCCCTTACAAGGGCTTCACCTAGTCCGGATCCCCTCGCTTTCGAATCTACTACCACATCTTCAATGAAGCATCTTGTTCCAGTAGGTATCCTACCCACAAGTAGCGTGAGAGTGCCAACTACGTCATTGCTTTGGGTGGCAATAAAGACGTCGGTGGTGTCGCACTCGATCATTTGAGCAAGAACCCTTCTATCAAAATCCACCTTTGACGAAGACAGTTGTGCTAACAAC
>JAKBHQ010000376.1 GCA_021836665.1 Thermoplasmata archaeon | reverse complement strand
TCCTAGTACTTTTTCAAAGATTTCGGAATCGCCAACGCCGGCTGGAATAGAACTTGTCATTTGCGCTCACACTATCTGGAAAAGGCAAAAACTCGTCTGTCGTCTCATCTTTGGTGCTCCAACCGCCACTGAAGATGGGCTCGGTCCTTTGCGAGCTGGACTATCGGAGCCGAGGGAAGCAAAAACTGAGCAGAAAGCATGACTGATCTGACCAAACAAGGAGTTATCGATTTTTCTCGGGCCGTGAGGCGGAGGTCCAACATCTCTGATTGCTTTTCACTCAAGGAATGGATGGCTCCTTTGTGGGCGACTTTCCAGAGTATGTCCATAGGAAAGGGCATCAGCGGACTTTTCAGGTATCCCACCGCTTCTCGTGCCGCGTCGGTCGAAATCAAAGGATCAAAGCTATCTACCCAGCGCTTCAAGGACTGGTACTGCTGAGGCAGATCGAAATCCCTCACCCCGAGGAGCCTAGCCAAGGATGACATCTCAAGGATGTAGGCGTCGATCTCCGAGATAGAGGTATAGGGGTCGTATAGCTCATGAACTATCGCTATCGATTCGACGAAGGCATTGTGGACATAAGCGAGCTGGAGTGGGTCGCTTGCGTCGTAGGTCATCCCGGTAATAGGATCCAGGCCATTGATCCTCGAATGGATACTATTTACCTTACTTATCGCAGCCATAGCCTCCTTGGTTGGGGCGAAACTGACGGTCTGGATAAATTCGATAGTCCTTGCCAGCCTACCTGCGGGATCAACCTTGTATCCTCCGGCCTTCTCTACGGCCGCCATAGCCCTCGGTTCAAGTGCTTGGATCATAAGCGCCCTAATCCCGCCCACCAGAGCCACTTTCGAAGAGTGGAACTTCCAGACGACGCTCTGTGGGCCAAAAAGGCCAAGATCCAACTGCTCATTTATCCCCATAGTTCAAAGCTAGTACAAAGCTAGTAACGACTTCCATCCGGCGAAGATCAGCGGAGTCAGGTAAATTCCACTATTTTTGGCCTAGGCTAGAGATGTGGCCATAGTAGACATTCCCGGGTACGTGAGCCAGCTGAAGGATCACGCAGTTGAGCACGGACTTCATATTCACGACGAAAGACACTTTGTAGAGACTTACTCGCTCTCCCAGACGTGGGAAGTGGACCTACACCCCGAAGACGCCTGCAATGGCCCTTTGGATCTGCACCTCTCGATTGCTATAAATCCCCGCACCCTTTTGAGCTTCGAAGACGTGATGGAGTCCCTTGGCGAAGATCAAGATCCACCCGATGGCTACGAGCTGCCGCTGACCCTCACTTGGTCGTTACCCCCCGTTCCAGAGGGTACCGATCTACTAGGCCTGATGGTAGACCTATCGGCGGTCGCAGGAACAGAAATGCCCATTGAAGTTTCAGCGGTAGATGCTTACCCTTCAGTCGCCGAAGTACCAGCTAGACGCCTTGGTGTGACCTCAAGGCTGAAGATTCCCTTGGGAAAGATATTTTTGGGTGAAGAGAATCTCTGTCCTATACTGGACAAATGCACCGAAATTTCCAACTTCTTGATATCAAAGTCTTCGGAATGGCTAGGAGCAAGCTAAGGGTTCCGTCCGCCTCATTTCTGAAAACGACTGGAGCGAGGCTGGCCCTAGTGGCCGCCTCTGCGGCACTCCTGTCCGCTTGCGCTCCATCGGCTACCCAAAATGCTAAAACCGCTTGCGGCTACGTTAAGGCTTCGATTGCAGAGTATGAAGCATCGATCTCAAATGGAGGCGGACCTATAAAACCGCTTCAAGCGAGCGCTTTAGAAAAGCTCCGTGAGGCGCTCCCCTATGCCGCTATTGCAGCCGGATCTGACGGCAACTATCAGGCGCTACAGATAACCCTTTCAGAGAGTTCCCGAGTACCTGAGGCTAGACTTATACCTGCGCTCAAGAGTCAGTGCTCATCCGGCCCCTTAGACCAGAGCCAGTACGTTCCACCCTCAAACATCCAGGGATAGAATTCCGGCTCTCCCGATAGGTGCAGATCCTGGAATTGGCTACCGATACATCGACAACCCGAGCGCCAATTAACCTGGCTCGGATTCTAAAGGAAAGACGGGCGCTTTGAACGAGGCTATAAAGGCACTATTAGCTACGGACCTTGATGGCACGCTACTGAATAGCAAGTCCCGAATCTCAAAAATCAACATCGAGGCGATCCACAAGGCAAAAGAGTCCGGGATCGCCACGATTCCAGCGACAGCAAGGTCGCCCCGTTCAACTTCCGAACTCGCCGAAATAGGCCAGCTGGGCCCGATTGCAGTCTGTGCGAATGGGGCGATTGGTTGGGACCTCGAAAACAAAGAGGAGATTTGGCACTCGTTAATACCCGCTGGCGACGCGGTAAATCTCGTCGAGCAGATTCGAATTATGGCCCCCGAAGTGCGTTTTGCTCGAGAATTTGGCCTTTCTTTCACACCAGAGGCTGGATTCTTCCCCGACGGTAGCGAGTACTTGAACATAAATGAGACCGTTCAAATCCTTACCGAAAAACAGCTCGAACTAGGGGCGACCAAGATCTTAATGCGGCCAAATGGCATCGGACAGATGGGGCTCGCTCGACTTATCGCCGACCACTCTCCAGGAAGGTTCTCGATAACCTTCGGCTCAATCGACTGGGTCGAGGTGATGGTCCACGGGGTCACTAAAGCTACCGGACTAGCGCGCGCAGCCGCTTGGCTTGGTGTTCGGCCCTCAATGGTAACGGCAATAGGAGACCACCTAAACGACATCGAAATGCTTCAAGAGGCCGAGGTCGGCGCTGCTGTCAAAAATGCCCATCCCGACCTAATAGCCGTGGCGGATGTGGTCGTTCCATCAAATGATGAAAATGGAGTCGCACACTTCCTTGGACGCATTATGCGAGGAGACTTTCTAGCTTGATCCTCAAACAACTTTTCGGAAAAAGAATCTCTCGATAGTCAGCGCCAATGCTCCGCTAGCTTGAAAAACTTCAGCTGAGTGTGTTGCCTAACCTCCGAAACTTAAAGATGTGGTAGAGGTTGTTGACGAGTGAATAGTCGTCGTCGAGCCACCAGGCAATGTTGAGGACGTTGTCGTTGTGCTACCC
>JAKBHQ010000095.1 GCA_021836665.1 Thermoplasmata archaeon | reverse complement strand
CTCCA
This sequence comes from Thermoplasmata archaeon, assembly GCA_021836665.1. The sequence goes on along the minus strand of JAKBHQ010000095.1, from coordinate 3,101 downwards.
GGGTGACTTCATCTACAAGGCGGCGGGCAGGCGCAGTGGTATCCAAAATGCTTTGTGACCCGGTGCCACCAGCAACTGAAATATCGAGTTCGAGGGTCAGTCCGGCTGAGCTAGCCGTTCGGTGATTTATCCACTCCCCAATAATCAATATTGAACTAATGGAAGCCAGGTTAAAAATATCTCCGGGTACCCTTGTTCCGACCAAGCTCACCTGGGCACAAAAACGTCGCCATACTGCCTGGTCAAATCGGTCACACCGATGTCAACTAGAACTCGGTCAGAAGCAGTACATACCTTTGCAAAAATGGTTTCATTGATGGTATTTAGCACAATTCCTCGCGTTTGCCCTAGTGTTTATTGGAGTGCAGCCGATAAATTTGAACACAGTTAGGGTTCCGGGGGAAGACCTAGAAAAAATAGAGACGGAACTCCGTCTCTCCGTCGAGACTTCAGACCAAGTCCTCTCAGAAGTCGCAACCCATCTTATTGAAGCCGGAGGCAAGAGAATCAGGCCGATTCTAGCCCTTGCGGCCGCTCGCGCCGTTGGCGAGGACGCCCCAATCGGAGTGATTCGTGGCGCATCCGCAGTCGAACTCGTCCACCTAGCCTCTCTATACCATGACGACGTCATGGATGAGGCGAACGAGCGAAGAGGCGTAGTCTCTGTCAATGCTCGTTGGGGAAACCTAATCGCAGTAGTCAGTGGGGACTTCCTGCTCGCAAGGGCTGCGGGAATAGCAGCCCGATTGGGTTCGGAAATCGCCGAGCTTCTAGCCGACACCCTCGCAGCGATGTGTGAAGGGCAGATCGCTGAAGTTAAAGCTGGATTCAACCCGGACCGGACCAAAGAGGAGTACTTCCACGCCATATCGGGCAAGACGGCTTCGCTAATGGCCACCTCAGCGAGAATAGGGGCGCTAGCTGCGCAGGGCGAACGTAGTCGAGTCGACCTCTTGACCGAGATTGGGCACAACTTCGGAATGCTCTTTCAGATCAGGGACGACGTCTTAGATGTAGCCGCAAACCGACAAGAGCTCGGCAAGCTACCTGGACAAGACCTGATCGAAGGGGTCTACAACCTTCCAGTGATCCTGGCGTTAGAGTCATCCGAAGTCGGAGCTGAACTAAGATCCATCCTTAATGACAAGGTTCAAGAAGTGAACTTGCCATTGGCTACAAAGTTGATACTCAAGTCTAAATCCATAGATGGTTGCTACGAGATCGCAGACGGGTACTACCAAAGGACTAAAGAGATAGCCTCAGACCTGGCCGATCCCTACTCTAGTTCGATCGCAGATCTCTGCGGAGGGCTTCTAGGATCCATCGCAGAATTTAGATCCATCGGCGCCACAGCTCGAAGCTAGCCCTGCTCGGGGCGGAGGGCTGGGAAAGCTACCACTTCGCGGATTTGTGCTTCGTCACACAAGAGCATAGCCAGGCGGTCTATACCAATTCCTAGGCCACCAGTAGGAGGCATCCCGTATTCGAGGGCGCGTATATAGTCCTGATCGAGTCCCATTGCCTCTTCGTCTCCAGCCTCTTTCGCCTTGACCTGGTCCTCAAAGCGTCTCCTTTGCTCGTCCGGGTCGGCGAGTTCCGAAAATGCATTTGCGAGTTCCCTGCCGGCAATAAAAGCCTCGAATCTCTCGACAAACTTGGGTCTCGTCCTGTGATCTCTAGCGAGGGGAGAAATTTCGACCGGATGATCATATACAAAGGTCGGTTGGATGAGACCTTCCTCCGCTACCAGCTCAAAGAGTTCCAGCAACAGCTTTCCTTCCCCGTAGGAGTCTGCGGCATTGCCATTTCGTTCTTTCACTAGCGCTGCTAGCTTCTCGCGCCCCATATCCATGCGAACCTCGAAACCGATCGCCTCAGATATGGCCTCTTCCATGGTCACCCTCCTCCAAGGCGGGGTGAGGTCAATGGTCATGCCCTGATAGGTAATGATAGGGCTGCCCAAAGTTCCAATCGCCGCTTGAGCCACGAGCTCCTCGGTCAGTTCCATGATCGAGGAAAAATCCACATACGCCTGGTAGAGCTCCAGCATGGTAAATTCGGGGTTATGTCTGGGCGAAATTCCCTCGTTTCGAAAGCTTCTACCTATTTCATAGACCTTTTCAAAACCGCCGACAATCAGCCTCTTGAGGTATAGCTCTGGGGCAACCCTAAGATAGAGGTCCATCGAGAGGGCATTGTGGTGGGTAACGAACGGCTTCGCTGTAGCTCCCGAAGCGATCGGGTGCAAGAGAGGCGTCTCTACTTCGATGAAATCCTTTTCTGCGAGGAACTTTCTGATCTCAGAAACTGTTTTGAATCGGATCTTCAGATTCTGTCGAGACTTTTCGTTGACCCAGAGATCTGCATAGCGCTGGCGATAGCGCAGGTCCGGATCGGAAATCCCATGATACTTGTCACCGAAGCCTCGCCTATTTTCAGCAAGCAGGACCCAGCTCGAGGCCATTACCGAGAGCTCACCACGCCTTGAAGTAATTACTTCGCCTTCAATACCGACCCAGTCACCCAAGGAAAGAGAGAAAAAAGCTTCAAAGTCCCGCGTCTCGCTCTCTGACGCCATGATCTGCAACTTTGCGCTTTCGTCGTGCAGTTCGACAAAGCAGAGCCGTCCTTGCCTCCGGATTAGCATCGCCCTTCCGGCGACCCTCAGGGTGACTCCAGACCTCACATCGACGGCTAAATCAGAAAATCTCTCCCTGACCTCAGCCAACTTCGTTGTCCCGGCAAAGGAGTATGGGATCTCCAACGAGGCGGCCTTCGGTATAGATTCTGTCATCTGCTAACTCTTTTTCTCTAACTTGTCCATAAATACATTTTTCTCATAGATGATCCTCAAGCCGTGCAGGGTTAACCAGGGCTCCTGATGTTCGATCTTCTTGGTGTATGGACTTACCACGGAGCAAAGTCCACCCGTTCCGATAATGTGGGACTTCCCTAGTATCTCCTCAAAGAGCCCGCAGATTGCGTCGGTTTGACCCGCAAATCCCCAAAGAGCACCCGACTGAATCGACTCAGTAGTACTCCTTCCGATGACCGATCTCGGAGCCACCAGCTCCACTTTCTTGAGCGCAGCGGCATTTCGA
>JAKBHQ010000379.1 GCA_021836665.1 Thermoplasmata archaeon | reverse complement strand
GGAGCCCATTCACCGATTTCAGACGGCGCAGGAGATGGCGATGGCGCTAAGTGCAGTAGACATCCAAGGTGAGATGCTTATGGCAAGCACATCAGGGTTGCAGCCGGCGGAAGAGACATTGCTGCTCTCTCCTTCGGGCGGTGTCCTTGACTTGACTCAAAGGATCGAACCTGCTCAAAAGGTAAGCGATCACTTAGCAGGCATTTCAGCGAGCCGGCGTGTTAGGATTCCAAAGGAGATTCTCTATGCTTTGGCCGCAGTACTTCTTGTAGCGGCTCTAGTCGTGTGGTCAACACTGGCCTCTAGGAGCACCTCGAACGTCGTACCTAAGATTAGTACATCCACAGTGGTCCAACCCGCAGTCACTTCGACCACGGTTACTTCGACCACGCTTGCAGTCACGACAACTCTTCCGGTGGCGACAGTACCGGTTAGAGGTGGAAAGGGGCCACCAGGGAAGAGGAAGTAGGGTATGTGCTTTTTCCTGCCAACTGGTTGGTTTGAACCGCGACGCTTTGGAGGTGGTTTAATGGAGAACGGGAGGGGTTGTTTTTCTGTTAATATCGCTTAGCAGTGGTTTGAAGGTTTGCTTCTTCAATTGATGGGTCTTTTGGTCAGCAAGGTACCAAATTAGGTAGCTGGTGCATGCCGAAGCGATACTTATGGCCATTGGGAATACTCCTGATCATCTACTAGCTTCTTTGAGGTTGGTGGCACAATGATGCTTGAGGACTTATTTGACATTCGGCCCTCTTTTGGCTGGTTCGTCGTCTAGAAAGATCTTTTATAAAAACACCCGGCGGCTAGGTAATTTGTAAAGGCGAACTGGGGATCGACGCCCTGGGGGAACTTTCAGACATGATTGGTTGCAAGGTAATTAGTATGCCTTGTCAAATGAGGCTGGCTACGAGAATGAACAATGACCGCTGGAGGGAGAAGAATGACCAGCGTGGGTAAGAAGTATAAAGTGCGAAAGTATGGCCCATGGTTGATAGCGCTGGCTGTTTTGGTTGTAGGCGGTGCCATGGTTTCAATCCTGACCGATAACTACAGCCGACTCTCCATGGGCATTTCCACGATGCACCTTCTTCGGGGTCTGATCGTTTTGGCCGTCGGATTGACGCTTTCGAGGATCATCAAGGAACATCTGATCCGCAGGAATTTTGATTCTATGTCTGCCAGACAGCGGACCGTCGCCGCTTTTGGAACCCAGCTATTTCTCTACTTTGGCCTGGCGCTAGCGATACTGGCTGCACTGGGAGTTGGACTTTCCAGCGTGATCTTTGGTGGTGCATTTCTTACTGTTTTGATCGGCCTTGCTGGACAAAGTATGTTTACCAACATTCTTGGTGGAATTTGGCTGGTTCTATTTCAGCCCTTTCAAGTTGGCGAGGCGGTCAGTTTCATTACCTGGCAATATCCCGTTTTGATGCCTTCGTTTCCACATGAGGCACTAAAGCCGATCTACAGCGGGCGGGTGACAGACATCAATCTGATGTATACATCGCTTTTTACCGACGAAGGCGAATCTATGGTGGTGCCAAATGGCATCCTTGCTCAGAGCGCTATTACGAACAGAACCAAGACGCTTTCGCGACGAACCAGAATTCGCTGCGAAGTGCCAATTTCAATCGACCCGAAGGATTTTGCTGCGAATCTTTCTGGTTTACTTAACGACTCGAGCTGCCAGATTGAGATGACTGATGTCGCTCTGGCTAGTTATTTCATGCGAGTCACTCTCTGGTCGCAGGGAACGGAAGATGAAAAGCGAGACGAGATACTTAGCTCCGCTTGGAAGGTGATAACTCTGTTGACTCCCAAGACAGCATGACCTTGCCTTTTCTCGCTTGGGTTTCCTTGGGACCGGCACATCCTGGCTCGGATCAATGAGTTTAAGATTTCGCTGGGCCGTGTGGGGCAACTCTGCGGAGAGCGTCGACAATCGCTAGCTATTATGGGATTGTGTATATCCCGAAGCACTTTGAGCTAACAGATGAATCTCAGATCAAGGAGTTCCTCGGGAACATTGGGGCTTGTGATTTGATTACCGTCTCTGGCGGCTCTCTTTTAATCTCAACTCTTCCAATGCTATTTGTGCACTCTCCTGACCAGGGAAGCTGGGGGAGTCTGCAGGGCCACTTAGCTCGTCAAAATCCTCATGTCGCAGCCGAGACTAACGGCGCCTCTGTGGCGATCGTTAGAGGAGTAAGTGGCTATGTCTCTCCAGGGTGGTATCCATCAAAGTTGGACGGAGGTAAAGTAGTTCCAACTTGGGATTATGTGGTCCTTCACGCTCATGGTCGACTGATAATAAAAGATGATCCCATCTGGGTTGGGGACCTAGTGAATCGTTTGACTAATCGCCATGAAGCGTCGATGGAAAAGCCTTGGAGTGTTGCAGAAGCCCCTGAGGATTTTATTGCTGGCCAGCTAAGAGCGATTGTGGGTGTCGAGCTGATAATCGAGCGCATAGAGGCGAAGATTAAACTGAGTCAAAATCGTTCAAAAGAGGATGTGTTGGGGGTCGTTAGAGGGTTAAGTGGAATTGACGATGCACTTGCCCAGGCGATTAAGCAAGCGAACGAGCTTTAGTAGCTGAAACTCGCCTCTAGATAGGTTTTGCTGGATCTGAAATTGCCGAACGGGCCGGGACCGCAGAGGTGCAGTGGTGGGGCTACGGCTGTTATGGATTCGCGAATCGCAGTGAATTTCCGTTGCTAGCTGCGACGGCGAGCGGCCCGCTGAGCCAGAGCCGAATACGGGAAAATGGCCAAAGTCACGCTGGTTTACCTTTGTGTTATGGGTTGTCTACTAAGGAACATTTTGTAAGTTCGCAGTCAGGGATTGTTAGCGACTTCGTCTGCTTGAGACGTGGCCGACAGGGTGACGCTGTTGAGTCGCAGCCAATTCGGAAGGGAGATAGGAAGCTTTGCTTGGGCAATTATCTTCACTGTGGCAACCGAGCCGTTTGTTGAGAGATAGAAGTTGCTGACCTGATAGTCGCTGAAATGCGAAACGGAACCAAGGTAGGAGGAGACTTGATTTTCCGCGGTGCCTTGGTTGATTATTAGTTTGCCTGAAGTAAAAAAGGCCGCCTGGGAGAGACTCCT
>JAKBHQ010000381.1 GCA_021836665.1 Thermoplasmata archaeon | reverse complement strand
ACCAGCCAAAGCGAAATGCTCGGTTTCACGCCAACACGCGCGCCGGGTGTCCGCAAGAGACTTAGCCCGCTCGCAGCGTCCACGCTTTTCCTAGCGCCTTTGCCGAACTAACTTTCTGTATCTATCGATCCAATAACAGATCAACGGTCACGGTCCGAATTAACTGAGCGAGACCGAAGTCCCACCAATTGGTTATGACGGATCCGCTCGAGCATCGCTTCAACTCGAGTGCGAAAGGTCTCGAATGGCATACCTTCGTGCTCGGTTTCGATCAGGAGGTGTGGAATGCCGCGAGCATTGAGTGCCTTGCGCAACTCCGGATAATAAAGCATGTGCGGCTCACAATATTTGGCCATTAGCACTATGGCGCCTTCTGCCGAACTGTCCTCTATTGCCTTCAACAAATAACCGTCCCAATCGACGTCGTGCTGGGCTACCGTAGGACACGGCACTGCTACGTTCCGTTCTAAATATGCCGACGCCAGAGCGCTCAAAGGGTCCCCATCCTCACTAACCGTTGTCGGAGCGTATCGGGTTCCGTGATAGAGGTCATCGTCGACGATCACGGCACCGCAGTCCTCGATAAGCTCAAGGAGCTCCGGCTTTGGCGCATGGCAGAAGTGCCCCGAGAGGTGAAGCCTGATCCGGTCGTCCCGAGCGACAAAACCAGAGTTAGCAAGCACCATGGACAAAAGAGTGGAATGATCTTCTTTGTCCATGATCATGCTCGACTTGACGATCGCCTGGATCTGGGTCGAGGTAAACGTAGCGTTTCCCTCCCGACGCTCTGAGAAGATCTGCTGCAACATCCGAGCGTTCGTATTGAATAACGCAATACTCCTGCTGAGGTCGTCATCGCTTATGGGATTCCCTGTGAAATCCCCCAATGCCTGGCGGAAATCTACCATCCTGAGGCGGACTTGATCGAAGGTCCACGAATCGCTCAAGGATGAGATCAACTGTCCGAAATAAGCTGGCTTCTCGGGCACCTCCTCGCGCACCACATCGAGGGCACCCAGAAGCTGGACGCAATGGTCGGCGAGGAAAAAACCGTCATACAACGCCAGCCTTCCGGTGGCGGCCTTGTCGGCGAGGTTCTTGCTGTATCCACAGTTGTATTCGGTAAGGAGGTTACGTCCGAGCGTGATCGGTTCGCGGTCCTCCTGTATCACTACCGACAAGGCGCCAGCCGCGTGCGCAATCTCAGCTGGGAAGTTCATCGGCAAGGCGCCAATAACCTTGCGGCCGGTAGTGTCCTTCCATCTGGCGATGTAGCCGTCAGGATCTTGTGCGACCTCGATAAGCGTGTTGATTGGACTCGTGGTTCGATCCGCCTCAGCCATCCCACCTATCCCTTCGAGCTTGTCGGTGGCTCTCACCCATCCGGTACAAGTAATCAACATTTGGTAATACTATTGAATATTATCATAGTTCAACACAATTGAAGGTTTGTCGGGATTTAATCTTCCAAGGGGCACAGAGAGGTCATGTTGGATCTGTCTCTGCCGTGGCTCAACGCTTTCTGGCGCCCGGCCTAGGCGCAGTTAACGGGACTGTTTCAATAACAGGCTTTACGTAATGGGCCCTAAAGCGCATTCGATCTAGCAAAAGTGCGCATCTAATGAGAGATGCGCCTTTATAAGGGACTTAGCATTAATCTTTTTGTCAAAGGTGGTCATGCGAAGGGTATCTCGTACTATTGCGACACTTTGCTCATTTTCCCCTTTCGACACAAAGGCGACATCGCAGACTAATTAGCGCTTTGCCCTAACCGGATGTGTCAAATGAGCGGTGCCACGTGTCAGACCACCGAAATGCCGCCGTTTATGCTTATGACCTGCCCAGTTATTCGTCTTGCCAGCGGTGACGAGAGAAAAAGTATAGCGTTAGCTAGATCTTCTGGCTGTGTCAGGCCCAAATGAGCTTGGGCGACAATCTTCTCGAATATCTTTTTGCTGAAATCCTCGTTAATTACCCGGTTGTAGGATCCCGTATTGACAATTAGCGAAGGTGTGAGCACATTGACTCGCACTCCGTAGCGCTTCGCCTCCAAAGCAAGGGTCTGAGAAAAGGTAACGATGGCCGCCATCGCCGCACCAATACAAGTCTCGCCCGGAGTGGGAACTTTGGCGGCATCGGAGGCAATATTGACGATTGACCCGCTTTTTTCTGCACGCATGAACGGCAGAACGGCCCTGCTCATCAACATCGGGCCAAGTGCTTGTTGGAACAAGACCCTCTGTATTTCGTCGAGCTGGACATCGTGCAACAAGGTTGGCTGGTAATCGGCAACGGTGGAGTTCACCAAGACGTCTATACGTCCGAGGAATCGAGCCGCCTGCGCAGCGACATCTTGGGCCACCTTAGCCAGATTGACATCGGCGGAAATAAACTTCACGGCGATTCCGGTATTCTCTGAGGAAACGCGTTCCACTGCGGCCTTGCCGCGGGCTTTGTTACGCCCAACAAGCACGATCCGGGGAGCGCCAGCCTGAGCGAATGCTATCCCGGTGGCCAGCCCGACGCCCGAGGTGCCGCCGATAATTGCCACTCCCGATTCCTTGAATTGAAATCCGGAAGCGGCGACTGGAGAAGCGGCCAGTCCGGTCTCCTCTGACTCGCTCATACCTACGACTCCTCCTAGTTCTGCTGTTTCCCAAATGTAAGTAGTCCACACGATGGTTTGGGACCTTGTTCTCGCCAAACTGAACCTGAAAGTGGATACTTTTCGGTCATACCATTCTGACATACTACCTTAGTTACTCATCGGCTGATTAGTGAAACTCCCCGTCTACAAGGGTAGGAAGTTTCAGAAGCAGCAGATAGTGGATCTATGTTATGAATTTTTGTTCGTCTCATTTTCGATAGAAGCCGCTCGGGATTGGCTTCTCTGATTGTCGAACAGCAGCAATCTGCGCGGCACCGTTTTCGTAAAGAGCCATTTCAAGAGGTATTGATTTACAAAAACCGCAAATAATTAAGTCCTAGCCTCAGACCTCCGGTAATGGCTGGGTGCATCAAGGTCAAGGTTTTGGCTCGATCTGGTAGGTAATAGGCCGGTTGTCACCGGTAAGCCGCGGTGGGTTGGCGTTGAGTTGGTCAATGAGTCCAC
>JAKBHQ010000358.1 GCA_021836665.1 Thermoplasmata archaeon | reverse complement strand
GAGGGATCTCTATCCTCGCCTCGAGCTCCGATGCCGAGATCTCACTTCCCGATGCGAACAGCTTGACGCCTCCAACCCCCTCTGTCCGCCAAGTGCCGTCCCTCTCTCTAATCAGAGCTGTTCTTTCGTCGACGCCAGCCACGACGATTCCACCTGAGGCCAACGAGACCGTTCGCTGTTCTTTGGACTTGTCCCAGGTATCGAAGTGTGGCACAAAAGCGATCTTTTTGATCAGACCCAGTCCCAGGGTCAAAGCCCCACCACGGGGATCCGACATAGGATCGGTGAGAACCATGCCACCAGCCGAACTACCCGCTAGCACCGCACCCTTTAGCCATGCCTCCTTGATAGCTGCCAGGGCTGGTGTAGCCTTGAGTACCGACCTAAGATGCATCGGGGATCCGCCCGAAAGATAGATAAACTTTGCACCTTTAATTTTGTCGATGAACTCATCCTTAAATGCATCGGGGCGAGCAAGGATCATCACGCCTTCGACGGCGACGTCTAAGCTCTTGAAATATCTAGTCGCCCAGTCGACCGACCTTCGGGGAAACTCGTACGCCGCTGCCGTAGGAATCACCACGATCTTCTCAGCCTTCGACGATTCAATTAATTGCCCGTCGAAGCTACATCCTTCATTCCATTCAGCCCCGCCAACGAAAGCCAATGGACCCGGCGATAACTTTGACCTTTGTGACATCTAGACACCCTTTTTTATTAGCTAGCTGCAAGAACCTAGCTTTATCCTCGCCCAAACAAAACCATCTAACATGCGAAGCACTCTAGGTCAACTGGCTGGCTAGGCGAATTGATCTTGAAAACTCGCTAAAACCTGTGGTCACAAGGATACTCGCGGCGGTTGTTTTGCGTGACTCTCAAACATGGGCCAAACGGCTATGAACTATAAAATAGAGGTGCCAGAGCAAACTTTCTAGCTTTCGACCACGTCTTGAAGTCTCTCGACGACAACCCCAATCTCCGTCAGCCAATTAAGCGCACTCTCAAGCTGAGTGGCGTCTCCGTCTAGCTCGCAAACAATCCACCCCCTACCGTCCTCGACCGATGCGCGTCTGATGTTGGCCGAAACGTCAAAACCCTTAGCGAGCTCGAAGATCACGGGCCTCTTCACCAAGTCGTCCAAATAGACGAGCTTCACACGTAATTGAGCCACAGATCCTCCTAATCACTTCCCTTAACTAGCAGGGCATCGTTGAGGTTACCCGAACGAAATCCCTTGGGATCCACGCTGAGATTTGAATATCCAAGCTTCATGAATTCGCTCTCAATTTCGTCCAGAACATCCATTAGACGTTGGATCTCAGCAAGTGGAACTTCAACTTTAGCCCGATCGCCAAAATGCCTCACCCTGTTTATCTCGAACCCATACCCCCGCAGTATCGCCTCAGCAAACTCAATCTTTTCAAGGGACTCCACGGTCACCGCAGAGCCATAGGGGAGACGGGAGGAGAGGCATGGGGCAGCCGGTTTATTCCAGACTTCGATACCAAGGATCCGCGAAATTTCTCTCACCTCGTCCTTGGTTATCGATGCTTGGACGAAGGGAAATACTCCACCTTGTGCCTTTGCGGCTTCCTGTCCAGGTCTGTAATCCGACAGGTCATCTAAATTCACCCCGAGGACGACTTTGGCGTCACGTTCTAATGCCAAAGGGGAAAGTGCATCCATCAACGCCGATTTACAGTAAAAGCAGCGTAGGGAGTCATTGCGCAAGTAACGTTCGTCTTCGAACTCACCAGTGGTGATCTCCTGAAAGTTGAGCCCCCAATTGCCGGCAAATTCCTCGGCTCTAGCCCTCTCTTCGCGAGCTAGCGAGGCGGAGACGGACGTGACTACCAAGGAGTTATCCCTACCCAATACCTTGGTTGAAAGCACCGCCAAAAGCGAAGAGTCAACTCCCCCGGAGAAAGCTACTACCACCTTTTTCAAGTCAGTAATCGCGTCCACGAGTCTTCCGAGGGCAGCAATCGTCCCTCCACTAGGCTCGAAAGACGCTTTGTGGGTATCGTAAAGAGAAAGTAATTCGAAGTCCATTATCTCCAAGGTTAGGCGAAGCCTAAAGCCTCGCCTACCTAACTATCTGCTCAGCCAGCTCTTCTGGCTCAAGTAGAACTCCCATATAGAACTTGCCAAACTCGGCATACACTGCCGAAGCCTCATCGTAGCGCATCGTGTAGACGGCCGCCTTTAGGTCGTCCGGCCTCTCAGCGAACAGGGTGACCCCCCATTCCCAGTCGTCGACTCCCGCTGAACCGGTGACTAGTTGGACTATTCTCCCAGCAAATTTACGACCGGAAGCGCCATGTTCAAACATCAATCGCTCACGCTCTTCATAGGGAAGCTGATACCAGTTTTGATCCACGTTGCGCCGCTTTGACATCGGATAGAAACAGATCGTCGAGCTTCCCTTAGGTGGGAGCCTCTTTGGATAGAGGCGTAGCCGTCTTTGATCCTCTGGAACGTTAGCGGCGTATTCCGACACCTCGGTGATCGACACATAGGAGTCCACGACTTCCAATCCCGCTCGCTGAATCTCGGACTGCAATGATCTCAAGCGCAAAAAGTCACCTGCGACCGCCATGACTCCTAGATCTGCTTTATGGCCCAGGACACCGAAGGTAACAAGTATTAAGCCTTCTTCCTTGAAGCCCTTACAGGCCGCCAGAAAAGCCTCCTTGTCGAAACCTCCGCTAGGTTTGCAGAACAGATGTAATACTCCGAGGCCATTCCTCGGGGTTCTCGCGTTCACTCCATCTTCGTTTTCCACTGCCCTCTCGGGGTCTGTGACAACTACGGATTCGCTGGAAACATCGCTCAACTGCTTCTACCTACCTTGCTCGACCATTGCTGCACTAGCGTCGCTTGTGGCATCGATAACATCAATCACCCTAAAAGCACCATCTGCCGAGGGAAATTCCCCAACTATGGCCTTATGAGACCTGTGGGCCTCAGCGACGATGGTGTGGTACTTCTCGAGCCTCGCAATGAAATCTGGATCGTTGTATATTGTTCCGTCTACGAGTGGACCTTGGCTCTTGTTCAAAATCGCCAATACGTCCTCGCCGGTAAGGGTTTTGGTCGATTCAAGTGCGTGGG
>JAKBHQ010000347.1 GCA_021836665.1 Thermoplasmata archaeon | reverse complement strand
CTAGCGAGGCTGAGGGGATCCCCATCTTGATTCTTCAGTGTGAAGTTAGCTACTTTGTCTCCGATTTTCACTTCGCATTGCACCTTTCACTGCTGTCTGGTACAAGACGTTGTCGTCCGCATTTATTCCTTTTCCGCCCATCCGAGGCGCGGTCGGGGAGTTGGTGGCTCTGAACCAACAGGGACTGCCTCTGAAATTCAACCCATAATGAAGTAGCTAATGGCGACGTAGTTACATACCACAGCCGCTAGCACGAAGGAGTGGAATACTTCGTGATATCCAAAAGTGTTTGGCCAGGGATCAGGCTTTTTGGTGGCATAAGCCGTCGCACCCAGAGAGTAAAGTATGCCGCCGGCAACTATAAGTGCCACCGCCCACCCACCTGACGAGTGGTATAGGTCTGGGAGCACCCAAACTGCAGCCCACCCGAGAGCAAGATAAACAAGCGCAGATACCCACTTTGGGGCGTCTAACCAGATCATCTGCTGCACGACCCCAAGTAGAGACCCGCCCCAAATGACCCACAAAACGATGTCTCTAGTACTACCGCTGAGGCCAATAGCGGCGACCGGAGTATAGGTTCCAGCTACTGCAAGGAAGATCGTCGAATGGTCGGCGCGGCGCATTCTTCTTCGTGCCTTCGTAGACCATTCTGGCACGTGCAAAGCCGCACTAGTCCCGAGCATTGCCGATATGGCAAATGCATAGATCCCGACGGCGAACATGTCTGTATTATTAGGTGCCCTGCGAAGGATTTCGATTCCGGCAAATATTGAAACGACAAAGCCCCAAAGATGCAATCTGCCCCGCAAACGCGGCTTTACCGCTGCCGGGGAGGATTTACTTTGTTGTTCATTGCCCATATTTAGCTGTCAATTCGGATCATTGCGGGCATAGTCGGCTGTGCCGGCGGAAAAAGCGGCCCACTAACTTTGGCTAGCTCCGAAAACTATGTTAGGGCTCATCGGCGAGCAGTCCATTCGGTAGGGTCGTTCGTTTGCAGTTGAGACGCCGTCAAAAGCGACTAAGTCAGAGTTGACAACTCTATAAGGTCTTTGAAACCGAGACATTTGCGGCCGCCAGCCGTCACCGCGGCAGCGCACGATCATGCATAATCGTCTGCCATTGTGCTGGCATGAATCTCACTGGGCGGGCCGAATCTCAAGGGATCGCTCTTATCGCCGGTAATCGCTAATTTCACGACGGGAAGTTGCCGGGCCTAGCTTTCAATCGAATTTGAAAAAAGAAGTCAAACCTCACAAGGGGAATTCATATAGATGATTGCTATAGATCATTTTGTGGCAGCGGTGCCATCGCCACCTGTTCGGCCTTGATCTCCGACCAAAGTGATCGCGCGGTCAACCGCCGATTCAACGCTAGAGAAAAAGTCGCCCTCTTTAAACTGGGCTGCTAGGTCTCTTTCATGGAGTCTCGCTTCAATCGCCGAGTCCATCCTTGCCCAAACGACTTGGATCTCTTGGTGGCCTAACTCCTTGATCATGTCGGAAGTGGCCTCTGCGGCGGTGTAGTCGATGTCCTCCACTCCGGCGGCATCTAACACCAAAGCTTTACATTTCGGAGTGGTTTTGTGGATTGCGCTGAGAATATGCCGCTTGATGAACTGAATGTTGCCAAACCACATTGGACCTTCCACAAGGAGGACGAGAAGTGATTCGACATTTTCAGTTGGTGCATCTGAAGTTTCGACCCAGTGATCGGTCCCGGTTTCGCGCTGCAAGACCCTCAAACGGGGTCGTGCTGCGAGGCGGATCCGATAGGTGAGTGAGACCAATATGGCTACTATTACACCTTGTTCGATTCCGAGGGCTGCGATAGCTAAGAAGGCCACAATCGCCAGCGCGAATTCGGCCTTGTTGTAATTTATTACTGTCCTTAATTCCTTGATTCTTACCAACCGAGTAGCTACTACGAGCAAAATTGCTGCGAGGGTGGCGTTTGGCAGGTCGGTAATCAAAGGCGTGGCCAGCAGAGCGATACCGAGCATTACAAGGGCTGCAAAGGCGCTAGTTAACTGAGTTTTTCCACCAGTTTTTACCACTAACGCCGTTCTCGGAGGACTCGAGTCCACGGCGAATCCGCCAGTAAGCCCGGCGATGACGCTCCCGGCCCCAACGCCAACTAGGTCCGCATCGATGTTTGCAATTTCGCCAGTTTCCGTGGCGACTAGTCTCGCTGTCGCAGCAGTTTGAACCACCGTCACGTATGCGACGGTGAGGGCAGTCCCAAGCACCATTTTGAAGTTCGAAAAGTCGATGGTTGGAAGTCCGAAGGAGGGAAGGCCACCGCTGACCTTGCCGAGGATAGTCACTCCGTGATTTTGCAGATGGAACAGCGGTACGCTGACGATCGTAGCTACTAGGGCTACGAAAGCTCCGGGAATTCTACGATCAATTTTTTCGGACAAATATACGATCAGTATGACGGAGATGGCGATGCCAAGGCTCCAAAAGTTCGTCGAGCCGATGTTTTTGATTAGATGGCTCAACTTGGAGAGGACGGTGGCCCCACCTTTGGGAAGACCTAGTGCATTTGGGAGTTGTCCAAGGACGATTTCTAATGCAATACCTGCCAATATTCCATCAACCACAGGAGTGGACATTAAGTCGGCTATCCAGCCCAACTTAAGCAGTCCCGCAAAAACGACGAAACCCCCAGCGAAGAGGGCAACCATGGTAACTAGATGCTGATAGTTAGTGCCGCCAGCTGGGGCAAGCAGGACTACGGCAGTAGCGAAGATCGGCGCTATCGTCGAGTCGGCACCTACTGACATTTGTCTGGTCGATCCAAATATCAATATGGCTAGCGATCCAGCCACAAAAGCATACATACCCAACAGTGCCGGCATGTTGGCGAGTCTTGCGGTCGCAATTTGCTCCGGTATTGCGATGGAAATAAGCGCTATCGCAGCTGCAAGATCGCGGGACATCCACGAGCGCCGGTATCCCTTAAGAGTTCCGAACGGCTCTACTCCGGGAATGTTCATTGTCTTGAGGTTAGCTAATTAAGCGCTGCTCTGCTGGCCAAATAGTTGTGATAATGGTCGGTTTCGGTCAAATACTTAGATTTTGGGGTTGAATCGGCATTAGACGAGGACAAGTA
>JAKBHQ010000206.1 GCA_021836665.1 Thermoplasmata archaeon | reverse complement strand
CAGCTTGTAATTGTCCCCGAACAGTCGTTCATGCTGCTGAGCTGGGATCTTTCTAGATCACTTGTGAGTTGATTCACGCCATTCAGCCAGTTGTGTAGGGTCAAATAGATAGGTCCTGAAATCTATTAATAATGTGGTACACATGCTTGTAATCCGGTATTAGTTGGTGTATTGTAGGACCAACTAATAAAGGCCGGTGGAGCATGTACGTAAAGCGACACACCGTTTACAAAGGGAACCGAAAGTACGTCTATCTGCGCCTGGTAGAGGCCTATCGCAATGAGACTGGCCAAGTGCGCCACCGTTTGCTCTATACCTTGGGAAGGGAGGACCAACTCAAGGCGTCGGGCCAACTGGATCAGCTGGCAGCCTCTTTTACACGTTTGGATCCACCACCAATCGGTACTCGCAGGACAGTTGGCCCGCTTCTGCTGATTTCCCACTATCTCAAAAGGCTTGGCCTGGTGGAGCTGGTAGATGGGATCATACCCATGCGGGGACGTTCACTTCTCACACATGGCGAAGTTATCTCCGCTCTGGTCGCTAATAGGCTGTGTTCTCCACTGCCGCTATACGACATTTCAGGTTGGGCCTCTTCTGCAGCGGTGTCAGAGCTTTTAGGAGCGCCAGCGTCTCTTTTGAACGATGACCGTCTTGGCCGTGCTCTCGACGTGTTGGCTCCGGTTGCAGAGGATCTGCGGGGCCGACTTCTTTTATCCACATGTCAACGCTTCGAAATCAATGCCTCAAGACTTCATCTTGATTTGACAGCAGTCCGTTTCTCTGGTGTCTACCAAGACTCGGAACTGGTGAAAAAGGGCTGGGCGGCAGACAGGACCATCAAACGCCAGGTAAAGACGATCCAGGCAACCACTAAGGAAGGAGTCCCCCTCTACTTCAAACCACACCAGGGATCTAAGAGTGAACTGCCGTCTTTCATGTCTGCAATCGACACTCTTGCCACCTCACTTCCGCCCGGTCTTTTGGTGGTGGCTGACTCAGGGTTAGGTTACTTGGAAAGTCTCTGTAGCGCTGATTGTGCAAATGTCTCTTTCGTGGTCCCGCTGCGCAGTGATACCGGCTGGGCCAGCAGATTCCGCTCCGATCTACTCGGAGGCCTTGATGCTTTAGAACCCTTGGGGTACTGCTCATACAGGGAAGAACAACTACCACAGAAAGACCGGACCCAGTGGAAAGGAGTGCTGCGTCCATTTGTCGTCACATCATCTTCTGGCAAAGTCCACGACTTTAGAGTTGCATATATCTTTTCTTCTGAAGAAGCTCTTTCGGTCTCTGATGCACGTGAGCGTGCACTCAAAAAAGCCGAAGAGGCGCTTTCACGTATAAGAAACGGACTCGGTGGTCGTTACTACAAGACCCAGAAACAAATAGATGCCAAAGTTGCCCAGATCCTCACCGATCCCATCTCTGGGTTGATCGAAGTATCAACTGCTCATAGAGAGGGCAAACCTTACATCGCTTGGCACCGAGATGAGGCCGCAATTGCACAAGCTTCTGCTTTAGATGGCCTCTATGGCCTGGCCACCAACCTTAGAGATCCCGGAGAGGGCGAGCTCAGTGCACTTGAAGTGCTCAAGATCTATAAAGACCAGTGGATCGTAGAACAACGTCACCGCGATCTGAAGCAGACTCTTAGAGTCCGTCCGGTATTCTTGCACAACGACAACCGCATTGAAGCCCTTATTTGCGTCATCGGCATTTCACTTTTGGTCTTCGGACTGATTGAGGCGGAGTTGCGTGGAGCACTCGGCGAGGGAGTCTCTCTTTCTGGGATCCTCCCAGAAGGAAGAGCTGCCAAACCAACAGCCCGGGCCGCACTCAGCGTATTCGATGGGCTTAGCGCCACCTACACCAAGGATGGTCTCATGCTTGACCACCTCACCCGCATTCAGAGAACCATTCTCGGACTCCTCGATATACCACTTCCCTGGCCTGAACAAAAGGGAGAGGACTAACCGCTAAACAGTGCGGAAAACGGGCCTAGCGGAGCAGGACGGAGTGTATTGTTGTCGAGTACCACTCTTCGAACGATGGCTCACGGAGCGTGGCTTCGAGGAGATTGTGACCACATTCGCCGATCGTGAAGGGTTTGTCAAATTCCGAGAGGAGGAAGAGCGAGCCTACGTCTCTCCAGAGGAGATTCAGCAGGTCACATCAAATTGGCCACTTTATCAAGGGGCAAAGGTCGGATCGGAGTCAGTACGCGCCTGGTTGCAACAATTTGGCTCCACCAAGGACCAAGGACCAACGACTAATGTTTCGATTGCTCCAAGAATTCCTCTTCGTAAGCAATATTCAGGCAAGAGTCTGGATGAAGGAATGTCAAAACATTATCGATCGTGCACTAGGGACGAAGCATCTAGATCGGTATGGTCCGGGAAAGGGCCGACGAAACGACATCTTGGTGATTAGGGCCGGCGAGGCTGGGAAGAGCGGGTCACTCTATGCGAAACGCTATGCCGAGGAAAATTATCTTTATGTTCGATCCGTAGTTGACCTAAACGGCGTTATTGATCATCTTAATCAGAACTCGTCACAGTATGTCGGAGCTGTAGTAGTTGATGATTTCATCGGCACCGGCCGGAGTATGGATGTGTTCCTTGATGAAATAGTCATCGTGCTCAGGACGGCTGGTTTCGATTTTCCAATATTTGCCGTAGCATTGTTGGCATTCGATCGCGGCGTAGAATTTGTCGAGCGTGGCATCAAGAAAAGGGGTAATCAAGATGTCCGGCTAATAGTGGGGCGAACACTCTATGACGACGATCGCGCATTTTCTAGTACATCCAAGGTGTTCCCCGACGCATTTGACAGGGATTCGGCACGTGCATTGGCACTGGATCTCGGCACGCGTCTCGTATCGAAGGACCCGCTTGGGTACGATGACATGGAGGCCTTGGTAGCCTTTGAAGACAATATTCCTAATGACAGCCTACCTATACTGTGGGCAAGCGACCAGAATTGGGTTCCACTCTTTAGAAGGCTCTGACTCTCTGCTGGGCCGTGAATTGGGAGGACAATCGTGAATTCGTCGCACTCGCGGGAACAACGGCATGCCTAGCCATTTTCCCGCTACGGCCCTAGCCTAAACGAGGTAGCAAC
>JAKBHQ010000103.1 GCA_021836665.1 Thermoplasmata archaeon | reverse complement strand
ACTTTTCACCCTGATGGAACGCAGATTACTTGCCTTCGTCGTCGACACTCGCTTTTTTTGCGTAGTCCCCCTGATGATGTCTTTTATCAATATGTGCATCACACCCCTTCCGTGAGGGAGGGGAGGGGAGGATGTCAACTTGAATAGGTCTAAACCTACCTTTGGCTTGGGTCATCCGACTGGGCAGCAGCAGCTTCCTATCATTGTGGTCCAGATTAACCCGAACCTACCTCCTCTCGCTCAGAAGATTCCAGCCGTTGAACTGGGGAAAGCGTGTGTTAAGGTACCGTAGCCGAGATATTACCTCGCGCATAATTAGCAATGTCATATTATTCCCCCATGAGGCGTCATAGTGGTGCTATGCATGTGGCTGAGATCGTGCGCAAGTACAAAACAAAGTCTGGTCCAGCTGAGTCAATGAGCTATCTGCTGCGTCGCTCATATGCAGAGTCCTGCCTTGAAAGCTGATTGGCCAAGTTCGCAAAACTGGAGAGAAGACCGCGGTTACTTGCTCAAGTTGAAATGGAAATCACTGGATTGCCAGTTTTGCCCGCCGGAAGGCGGTTCACCAAATGGCAGGCGAGCACTCCGTCCATTCGATCAAGAAAACTTTCTAGTCGCGTCGCTAATTCGCCGCGCCACCTTCTACCGGCACCAGCTGCCTCGGTTAGCCAATCACTCTTCTGGCTATAACGATTCGCTGGACTTGATTAGTACCCTCATAAATCTGGGTAATCTTTGCATCCCGCATAAAGCGCTCCATTGGAAACTCTGTCGTATATCCATAGCCACCAAACAGCTGCAGAGCGTCTACCGTTATCGACATAGCGGTATCCGAGGCAAAAGCCTTCGCCATGGCGCCAAACTTTGAAAGCTCAGAATTCGGATCGTGGTCTACTAAGGAGCACGCCTTATAGACGAGCAGTCTCGCAGCTTCCAGCTTCATCGCCATGTCAGCGACCATAAACTGTATGCCTTGATTATCAGAGATCGGCCGTTTAAACTGCTTACGCTCCCTGATGTAGGCTACGGCTGCATCCAGCGCACCTTGCGCTATTCCAACCGCCTGGGCGCCAATAGTCGGCCTAGAGCGATCAAGAGTACCCATGGCTATGTAAAACCCTTGCCCCTCTTCGCCAATTAGGTTCTCCTTCGGTACCCTCACCTCATCGAGGACGACTTCACCCGTCGGACTTCCCCTCATTCCAACCTTTTTTTCCAGTTTGGAAACCTTGACACCCCAATCTGCCTCTACCAGAAAAGCAGAAATACCGCGATGACCAGCCGCGGGGTCAGTCTTAGCAAACACCGTATAGGTATCCGAAATACCTGCGTTGGTTATCCAGTACTTGGTGCCGGTCAGCACATAACTGTCCCCATCTTTCACGGCGCGCGTCGTCATTGCCGCTACGTCAGATCCGGCCTCTGCCTCGGATAAGCAATAAGATGCTTGGGCTTCCCCATTGGCTACTCTGGGCAGGTATTTTGATTTCAAATACTCAGATCCCCAATATATAACTGGAATCATTCCGAGCTTCGAGATGAGTATCGCCAAGCTCGTGGACCCGCATGCCTTTGCGAGCTGCTCAACCATTATCGCTTGAGTGACCGAATCGGCTCCCACTCCTCCGTAGGCGGCCGGGATTCCCATGGCGGGCAATTCCATTTCGACGCACGCTTTAAAGCTCTCCCACGGAAACTCGCCACTTTTGTCGGCCTGAGCCGCATTCGGGGCAATCCGACTAGCAACAAAACCGTCCATCACGGACTTGAACTCGGACTGAGCGTCATCTAGAGCAAAGCCTGGCACCATTACCTCTTTCGCATAAACAAGACCAACAATAGGCTGCTGCCCTGGCCAGCACAACTCATTACGCTAAAATCTGCCCCTCAATCAAATAACTAAGCGGCTATATAGGTGCAGAATAACTGCCCCAAAGATTTGCTAAAGTGAGACCCGAGGTTCCATCCGGGCTTGATCTGCCTAGATAGATGACCAAAGGGGTGGTAAGTGACGCTTCAGGTGCCTAGAGAGACTGAAGACAAATCAGAAGATGTGACACGCGTAAAGTCCCTTATTTCTGAACTGCTAAATGATTTTCCGCCAGCCGAAGCTTCGGCCAAAGATTTCTGGGGTAGGCAATTTGATTTGGGACTTGCTTTCATCCAATACCCTTTTGGGCTCGGCGGACTCGGACTTTCTCCGGCATTGAATGAGTTGGTTTCAACCGAGCTCAGAAAAGTAAATGCACCAATCAGCTTCCTTCGTAACCCTATAGGGGTTGGAATGGCAATGCCAACCGTTCTTACTCACGGTTCGAAGGAACTCTCCATGACACTGCTGAGGAGGTGCTACACCTGCGAGGACATATGGTGCCAGCTATTCTCCGAGCCAGGAGCGGGTTCCGACGTAGCCTCTTTAGCAACCCGGGCAACGAAGGATGGAGATGAGTGGATCATTTCCGGCCAGAAGGTCTGGACCACGCTAGCGCACGTTTCGAACTGGGGAATGTTGCTGGCGAGGACCGATCCGTCAGCTCCCAAACACAAAGGCCTGAGCTACTTCGTCGTGAATATGCGAGCCCCCGGGGTCGAAGTCAAGCCACTTAGACAAATGACCGGTGAAGCCGAATTCAACGAAGTGTACTTCAACGACGTTCGAATTCCCGATGCCTGGCGGCTCGGAGACATCGGACAGGGCTGGTCAGTAGCGATCACCACTCTCATGAATGAGAGGGTTTCGATCGGCGGAAACATTGTCAATCGGGGTTCGGGCGCCATCGGCGATCTGCTGCGCACCTGGGAAAAGACAGTACCTCACAGCGGTCCACAACGCGATGAACTTATGAAGCTTTGGGTTGCGGCAGAAGCAAACAGATTGACCAATATTAGAGCTGGCCAGCTTAGAAAAGTTGGTAACCCCGGGCCTGAGGGCTCAGTCGCTAAGCTCGCCTACGCAGAACTGAACAAGCAGATTTACGAGTACACCCTCGATCTGCTAGGCCCAAAAGGGCTCTTATATACCAGCTATGAAATGACCCGTCCCGATTTTACAAAGTCCTCTACCGGGGCTGAACGGGACATCGCAAAGACATTTCTTCGCTCCCGAGCCAACTCGATCGAGGGTGGAAC
>JAKBHQ010000033.1 GCA_021836665.1 Thermoplasmata archaeon | reverse complement strand
GGCCGCTTTTGCCAAAAGCGGCCCCTGGCACCCATCCGAGCGATGCTGAAGGCATCGCTGGAGAAAGAACGGTATAAATGATCAGTGCGAAGGCACCGAAGCCCCACCCAGCAATGAAGCCGTGGAGGGCCGGCATCCAAGCCTTTGGGTCAGATAGCTTGTCCTCCTCAGTCATCTCCTTCAAGTGATGAGAAGGCGAGAGCAAGTGCCAATGATTGCCTCGAAACAGGTACATGGATGCTAGGACCATCGCCAAGCCGACGACGATATAAATTGCAAAATTCAGCCAAGGAATGTCACTAAGTACCCGGGTCAGTGAGAAATAGGCCAATTCAGATGCAATTGCACGCTGGAGGGTAAAAGCAAGCGAGAAGGTTAGGCCGGAGATTAAGCCTCGCCTGCTTGAGTAGCTCCCTATCGAATAGCTAAACGTTATGGGCCAAGTGTGCTCATCGGGTGTGATACCGTGCACCATACCCAGCACAAAGGCCAGCATCACCGCCGTACTTACGGAAAAGCTCCCGTGTGGACTCCAAAGACTCAAAGCAGCAACCAACATCTCAGCGTCCTGTTCGCCCGGCATATTAGAACATTTTTCTAACAGCTTATTAGTAATATGTTCTAACAAACCGCAAGTTTCTAAATTCCCGTTCGGTCAAGATTGGACATTGAGGCGAGAGCAGGGCTCCGGGACTAGTTCTGATTGCGTAGTTTTGCCAATTCCCGTTTCCAGTCGACGAAAATGATGCTCAGTGTCCCATTCAGGATCATGTTAAAGCAGCGAACTACTGCCCGGTGAGGGTTCCAGGGGCCTTCCCAGCCAGATCCCCCTACATCACTCCTAAATACGAGTACAATTCAGCGCCTAACTGCCATCACAACAAGTTGGCCATTTCCGTCTGAATCTTTGTGAGGGGCGACTTACTCCCCACCCTTGGAGACGGGCCCTTAGGCCCATTTATCTAACAACCCATCCCTTCGGTCAGGTCGTGAGTTTCGAAGGCCGAACGGCGGCTAGCTATCTTGAACTTAGAAACCTGGAATATTGTAGTAACTACTACAGTTTGAGTAAATGTAAATCATCAAACGATCGACCGTCCCCGCTATATCGGGTAAAGCGGGCCGGGAAGCCTCAGCTGATAAAGGAATTTGGAAACTCACTGACCGAAACTCATTCTCGAAACTTGGTGAAAACAGCATGGAAAGCGAAACATCCGAGAAATTATCAAACGACCCCGTTAGCGCCAACACTAGCCAAGTTATCGATCAACTTGAAACCAATGTCGGCTTTCGCCTCTCAAGAGTATCCAGAAATCTAAGACATTCGTGGTCCTTTCGGCTGAAGACTTTGGGAATATCTCCGCCACAAGCGGCAATAATCCGCGGACTTTCCAACTATCCGACTACTTCCCTTCGCGAACTAGCCCGGCTTTTGGGGGCCGACCCTATGAACGTGAAAAGGTGCCTCGATGACCTAGAAAGTCTCAATTTGGTCCAGAGTGGAACGAAAAAGGGTGATAGACGGCAGCGCACCCTAACACTTACCATCGAGGGACAGCGGCTCGCTAAGGAGGTCGCACGCCAGGCTGAGGTACACGAACACTGGTTACGGTCCGCAATTCCTCCAAATGAACTAAATGCGTTTTTGAATGCGATCGACTCTCTCGAAAAACTGTTAGGTGTCAGCCGCAACTCTTAGTTTCACAATTTTGTCGAAAAAATGAAAATCCAACCAGCGAGCCAGGAGTAGACCGTTGACCTCGATTAGCAATAAGAAGGATGGAAGCAAAATTCATCCCGACGTCTCTTCATCATCAGGGTTGTCACACTCCCCTAAAATCGACTTTTCCCGCTGGGACCAAAGGTACAGCCAAGAGGCTTGGTCAGAAATACCTGATCCCGAGCTAGTCAACCTTGCAGAAGACTTGGAACCCGGTAGGGCTTTGGACCTTGGGTGCGGGACAGGCCGCAATTCCCTCTGGCTGGCTAAAAAAGGATGGCTAGTCACTGGCATCGATTCTTCATACGTTGGCCTCTCGCAAGCCATGACTAGGGCAAGAAGTCTGAAGCTAAACATTGAGCTCATCCATCATGATCTAGCCGAATACGATCCACCGACAAGACAGTTCGACTTAGTGGTCGTCTCCAACCTTCACTTCGCTGAGCCAATGAGAACGAGGCTATTCGAAATAGCAAAGTCCGCCTTGCAAACCGGAGGTTACATCTATTTTCTCGGCCGCCACAAGGACTCCATTGGCCATAAAGGTCCTTCCGATCCACGAGTACTCTTTAGCGCTACGGAACTTCGAGACAAATTAATTGAATTCGAAATTGTCTCTATCTTCAAGGCAGAACGCAATTCGAAATCAGGAAGACCACCCTCGACAAATGTCATCGGTTGGGCAAAGCGTAAAGACTAAAGCCGCAAATTGAAAAACCATCTAAAATCTCGCACCTAAAAGCACGATGGCTAATCCACTTAGGACACACAAGGAATAAACGATGCCAGCTGAAAATAACGAAAATACCCACAATAAGAAACTCGCACTCGTGGTCATCGCCGCTGCCCAACTGATGGTTATGCTGGACCTAACGATAGTCAACATCGCCCTTCCGTCCATACAACGAGAGTTGGCTTTTTCGACCACTAACCTCGCCTGGGTTATAGACGCCTACGTGTTGACATTTGGCGGACTTCTTCTCCTCGGGGGGAGAACTGGGGACCTATTTGGCAAAAAGAAGATGTTCGTCGTCGGAATTGCCCTGTTCACTGCCTCGTCACTCCTTGGAGGGTTGGCAACCGACCAGGCCTGGCTCCTGGCCGCCAGAACTATTCAAGGCATCGGAGCAGCCATCGCTTCTCCTACCGCCCTTTCGTTAATAGCTACGACTTTCGACGATGGCTCGCAGAGGCACAAAGCAATGGCGGTATACGCCGGAATGTCGGCGGCAGGTGGAGCGCTAGGACTGATATTAGGAGGTGTCCTAGTCGACTTCTTCTCCTGGAGGTGGGTACTTTTCGTCAATGTTCCAATTGGGGCTGTGCTCTTGCTTCTATCCCCGAAAGCCCTTCGAGAGACCTCAAAATCAGATAACCGCCTAGATCTGCCCGGGGCCCTTTCTGCATCTGTAGGAATGGCCCTACTGG
>JAKBHQ010000177.1 GCA_021836665.1 Thermoplasmata archaeon | reverse complement strand
AACCGGCTTCTATTCGATCGATTACGGAGTCACCGGTATCGAGGCGGCATACAACAAATATTTGACCGGCCACTCCCCGACGATTCGCTCGCTGACAGACCTGCTGAACTCTACCTACGTCACTGATTCAGTCACTACGACTATCTCGTCAACTTTGCAGAGTGTTGCTGAGTCCGCACTTGGGAACCGAAAAGGAGCGGCCGTCGTAATCCAGCCGAGCACTGGGGCAATTCTCGCCATGGTCTCAAATCCGGGCTACAACCCTACCCCACTGGCTTCACACTCCGGTGCTATCGAACAGGCGGCGTGGAAGTCACTTATATCGAACCCTAATCAGCCGCTATTGAATAGGGCAATCTCCAGGGCTTACCCCCCTGGGTCCTCCTTTAAGATAGTTACGACTTCTGCGGTATATGACCACGACCCTTCGATCGCATCGATCAATTTTCCCGCAGTTACCCAGATTCCCTTGCCTTTGACCACTCATACACTTCACAACTATGCATACGAGAGCTGCGGTGGAACCATTCCCTTGCTCCTGAAAGTTTCCTGTGACACCGGTTATGCTCAGGTCGGTCTCAAGCTGGGCGCTGCTAATCTCTCCAACGAAGCGGCCTCTTTTGGCTTTAACCAGATACCACCTCTCGATATAGGAGGCGCAGCGGCTTCGACCTTTCCACCGGCTTCTTTTTTCAATCGTAACCTTCCTCAGCTCGCCTATTCTGCGATAGGGCAGGGTAATGTCAGCGCCACCGCACTTCAGATGGCCATGGTTGGCGCTGCGGTAGCAAATGGAGGGCTCATGATGGCACCGCATCTGATGTACCAGATAAGAAATTCTCAAGACCAAGTAATCAAGCAGTACCAACCAAAGGTTTATAAGGTCGCGACCTCTCCATCTACAGCGAGCATCGTGACCTCAGAGATGGAAGGCGTTGTCCAAGGTGGAACGGCATCTGGAATCGCAATTCCTGGCGTGAAAATAGCAGCCAAGACTGGGACTGCGCAGACGACTCTGGGTACGGGTTCAACGGTATCTGGCGCAGACAACTGGATGGTTGCTTTTGCACCCGCCAACGCTCCAACTATTGCCGTAGCGGTAGTGGTTCCAAAGCAGGCGGGGCTAGTAGGAATATCAACGGGAGCGACTCAGGCCGGCCCGGTAGTTAAAGCGATATTGCAAGCGGCGCTTGGCGTCGGGTGATTAGGGACAGGTAAGAGATGGCTGGCATTTTGGAATCGCCTTACGGCGGAAGATACGAGGTAATTCAAAAGCTTGCGCGCGGAGGCATGGCGGAAGTATACGAAGCCAAGGACAACCTGCTAGATCGACGCGTCGCACTTAAAGTTCTGTTTCCCGAGCTCTCGACTAATGAGGCTTTCGTCGAACGATTCAGGCGAGAAGCACAGGCCGCAGCTAACCTTTCGCATCCAAATATCGTTTCGGTCTACGATTGGGGACACGCCGACAGTACCTACTTCATCGTCATGGAACTCGTGGAGGGCAAAACCCTCTCTAGGGTGATTAAGGAAAAATCTCCGCTTGATCCGAAGGCCGCAGCTGCGATTGCGGCTGATGTTGCGGCTGCACTCTCCTTCGCACACAAAAATGGCGTCGTCCATCGCGATATCAAGCCCTCTAATGTCCTCATCACCCCCGATGGGCAGGTTAAGGTCGCCGATTTTGGTATTGCTCGCGCACTATCGGGCGATTCGGAGTTGACACAGACTGGATCGATAATGGGGACTGCAACCTACATCTCCCCCGAGCAGGCGCAGGGTGGCGAGCTCGATCTTCGAAGCGACATCTACTCTTTAGGGGTCGTACTCTACGAGATGGCAACCGGTGGCGTTCCCTTCACCGGAGAGACCCCTTTGGCCATCGCCTATCAGCACGTGCGGGAACCGGTGCCTTCGGCTCGGAGGTTCAATCCGGCAATACCCGTTGACCTAGATCTGATAATAACCAAAGCGCTACAGAAAGATCCATCCGACAGATACCAGACTTCGGCCGAAATGCGGGCGGACCTCAACCGATTTGAACAGGGGAAAGAGATAGAATTTGCAAAAACCTCGAGGGACGACGCCACCCGTTCGATGTCTCGAGTTCCAAAGATCATAACGATATCCGATGAGCCGGAAACTATTACTTTCGAGCCGATTACCGATTTTTCTTCCGACAGAAAAATGGGTGCCGGAATGATTGTTCTTATCGGCTTCCTGACGATTCTGATACTCGCCGGGGTGGTTTTCTTGGGAGGAAACGCTCTAGGTCTATTCAAGAAGACGACTTCCCAAACTGCCTCCTCTTCGACGCAGATTTCGGTTCCGGCCGTGGTCGGTCAGCAACTCGGCTCGGCAGAACAAAGACTCTCTGGTCTGGGACTTAACATTAACACCACCTACTCTCAATCGACCAAAGCCGCAGGGATCATAACCTCACAGAACCCTAGTGGCGGAGCATCGGTACAAAAAGGTTCGACGGTAAACCTTGTCGTCTCTACCGGTCAGGCGATGATTAGTGTTCCCACCGTTACAAAAGTAAATATTTCGACCGCCGAAACAACCCTGTTGAATGCCGGTTTCAACGTGTCTACCAGCTATGTGGCGGACAAACTCTCCTTGGGGACCGTTGTGAGTCAGAGTCCTATTGGGGGTTCAAGCGCTGCAAAAGGTTCGACGGTAAACCTTGTCGTCTCAAATGGACCGGCTCAGGTTACAGTGCCTAACGTGGTCGGTCAGCAGCTCGCGCAGGCGGCCAATACCCTAGGGACGGTGCAACTATCGGTAGGGACAGTGTCTTACCAAGATTCTCTCCAAGCACAAGGAGTCGTACTGGACACAACGCCCGGACCCGGTTCGAACGTAGCGCCGAATTCCGCAGTGGATCTCATCGTATCAACCGGGAACGCCCCTGGATCCTCTACTACGACTACCACGACGCCAGGGGCTACTACGACTACGGCTCCTACTACTACGACTACCACGACGCCAGGGGCTACTACGACTACCACGACCACGGCTGCCCCGGCCGGCTGATCCGAGATCCGTGGTCAGACCTTAGTCAAAGTCATTTCCAAGAAGTTGCGTACTATGGTTCTCCCCTGTTCGGTCAAGATCGATTCTGGGTGGAACTGCACTCCTTCGATGGGG
>JAKBHQ010000058.1 GCA_021836665.1 Thermoplasmata archaeon | reverse complement strand
CCCAACCTTCTGATCCGTAGTCAGATGCTCTATCCATTGAGCTACGAGCGCTTGTACCGCACGCCATTCTATAGGTCGGATTAGTAACTCACCCCTACCGGAGTGTGGCAAAACCACAGATTGGGTTTGCTGGGAGGACAACCTTGGACAGACTTAGGGATATCACTTTCGTATCAAAGTGGCGGCGGGCTGCCTGGACGGAGGAAGATGAGCTACGCGGTTACCATCACAGGGCCGAGATACCTTTCCCTTCGCGACAGTGCTAAGTCGAGCCAATAATGATTGGTCTTAAAACTAGTTTTGACAAGTAGCTAGAATTCGAATGATATCGAATGCTGAGCGAAAGGTCGTAAGTGGGAGTTTCTAATGTTTCCGACCATCCTTCGACTGCGGTTGTTGGACGGCTCACAGCTGCTGCGGATGCCTATGCGATAGCCAAGAAGGATGAGTCCCGTAGGGCGGTGGAGCCAAGCCTCAAGTTGGCTGTCGTCGCATGCATGGATAGCAGGATTGATCTCTTTGGCCTACTCGGTCTTGACATAGGTGAAGCCCACGTCATGAGGAACGCGGGGGGTGTCGTTACGGATGACGTTATCAGGTCCCTGGTTGTGTCACAGCGGGTGCTTGGTACCGAGTCGATAGTACTAGTTCACCATACCGATTGTGGGTTGCAGAAGATCACAGACGACGGCTTCAAAGATAACCTTGAGTCCGAGATCGGGATTAGACCTCCTTGGGCGCTTGAAGGATTCAAAGACCCATTTGTCGCCGTTCGCCAGTCTGTCAACAGGCTGTTACATTCGCCGTTCCTGGCACACAAGGATAATATCTTCCCGTTTGTCTATGATGTGGACACACACAGGCTTATGCCCGCTTAAGTCGAACTTTTTCATGCCGGTGTCTCGTCGTAGCTGGGGGCGGGTATAGGGCTTAGGTAGTGCATCAGTGCGTCGATGCTTGTATGGCCGCTTCGGTTTTCTTCAACATCGGGTTAGTCTGCCAAGTTACGGTCACCCTTAGATAAGCGGGCGGCAGTGTCATCATTTTCCTATCTGAGCTGGGAGAGTTTGTTCTGGCTCAAAGTGGAGGACTAGACGAGTTGCTAAATAGATCAGCTAAATGTCTAATTCACTTGACTCTTCTGAGAATTTTACCGATAAGAATTAGTAAAAAGAGTACTGTTCACCAGGAATACGGTCTCCCGAGGCGAGGAGAGCACCGTGAAGGACCAAGATCGCAACGTGGTAGTTCGGGCGTCTCTGCCAGATCGTGCGGCCGCTGTCGAGGAGCTATTGCTGAGATTTCGGCACAAAGTTCTGGCATTCATAACGGAAAACCCGGAGCTATCGGAAACCTTCGGCAACGATGACGAGGAGATTATCTCTCATAGCGACTTGATCGTCTCACATGTCCGAGCTATTTTGGCCGTCGAACAAGAAGAAGCGACCGCATCAGTGGCGGCTTCCATCGGTAGGTCCCATGCGGAGCACGTGGTCAGGCCTTCAAGGTATCTCGGCGCCTATGAGCTATTACTGAGTGCCTACGTTGGGGCAAAAAGAGACGGGGTAAAAGGGCTACCAGCCCTTTCTCAGATTAAGCGGAGAATGAGTGTCGACATAAATGCCACCCTCGACTCCTGCGACAGTTTCCTGCGGGGAAGGCTGACTAGGGACCATGCAGCATTATTCAAGGCCGTGGCGGAGTTAGAGATTCGATCAAAGACCGACTCTCTTACTGGACTATACAACCGAGGAGCGGTGCAGGACTTACTAAATCATTCCAATAACCGTGGAGCTTTCGTACTTTTTGACCTGGACGGTTTCAAACTGGTAAATGACACGCTCGGTCATGGGGCGGGTGATCATGCGCTTCAGGAGGTTGCCTCGGCGATGAAGGGGGCAGTACGTCAGAGCGACACGGTGGCGAGGGTTGGGGGAGATGAGTTTTGCTTATGGGGCCCGAGTGACGACCCGAGCATTTGGCGATCTACTTCTGTACTTGTCAGACGGGTCGTAGAATCTCTTCCGTTGCTCAAGTGGCACATTGGGATATCCGCCGGTATTTCCTTTAGACCACAGGATGGTATGACTTTTGAAGAGCTCTACGAGAGGGCGGATCAAGCACTCTATGTGGCTAAATCTCGTGGTGCGATGACCATCTTCTTGGCTAACGGCGACGAAGAGATGCACATCGATCCGCGCTGAACCATGGTAAATGATTGGTTCATGAGGAACAGATTCGCCCCGGTTCCCTCCAAAGGTATATTGCGATGGCGACTTAGCGTGCCGTGAGATAGATTTGCTTGCAAGGTCGATGCTTTTGGTTTATCTACGCAAGCCGGTTTGACATTTGGTACTGGCCGAGCGAAAAATATGGGGGGTTAGTGATGGATTCTGACGACCAATACGAGCTATTTCGTAACCTGGTGAGACGGGTGAATATAGGTGATACCCTAACCAGATCTGCCTCTAGGATGCCTGAGAAAATTGCCCTCATAGACGCAGGTCGGCGCTACAGCTACCGTGAGTTAAATTCGGAAGTAAACCAACTCGCCTGGTCACTAAGCGAGTACGGGTTGTCGAGGGGAGACTCTTTAGCCCTCATGGCGGGTAACTGTGCAGAGTTTCTGATCACGTATTATGCATGTGCAAAACTTGGAGTCATCTGCGTACCGGTAAATCTTGGTTGGAAGTCACCTGAAATCTCTTATCTGCTCAAGCATTCTCAAGCCAAAGCGGTTGTCGTCGAGTCGCATCTCGTGCCTTCATTGCGAGAGTCACTTGACGGGGCGGATCAGATCTCCCTTGTAGTAGTAACGAAAGGCCTGGTGGATCATTTCGACCCAGGATCCGACTCGCGAACTTGGGTCAGCCTTGAGGACTTCTCCTCGCTGTCGGCTTCGCTCGAACCAGAGTTCTTTGTAGACGACCGCGATCCGGTCAGCTATCTGTACACCAGCGGAACTACTTCCGCTCCAAAGTGCGTCGCATCCAGCCATCTTTCGGTCTACCTCGAGTCGATGACGGTTGATGTGGAAATGGACCTTAAAGCTAGCGATAGAAGTGTCGCACTGATGCCGCTCTTTCACACCGCCCAACTCAATGGAATTGTCACTCCATTGGTGATCCTCGGCGCAACCATCATCCTTCTCAGGGGCTTTAATGCAGATCTTC
>JAKBHQ010000014.1 GCA_021836665.1 Thermoplasmata archaeon | reverse complement strand
TACGAACTAGTCGGCAAACAGCTGGTGGACATAAAGTTGGCGAAGCTCTCCTTAACTGGAGGACCCGGCGGCAAGATCGTCGCAATTTCCACCGAGGACTGAAAGAAACTACTCGGCTACGGTATCGAAAACTAACTCACCGCGCCAATGCCGAGGCAGACTGCTACGACGATACCTTGGATCAGCAGAAGTCGTGAGGTCTGAGCCAAAAGAGGTAGGAGTTCTCGACCCACTCCCCCCTTGTTGATCTTGGTTATCAGAGATACTGCGAGTGGAACGATAAGGATCCAGCCCAGAAGCACGAGATGGAAACGAGCACCCAAGGCGAGCATCAGCAAAAGTGAGAGAGCCAAACAGGATTGATATAACCGCCTCGTAGGGCCATCACCTAGTCTGACGGCGAGAGTCTTCTTGTTGGCCAATCTATCCCCATCGATGTCACGAAGATTATTGACAACAAGGATTGCCACGGACATCAGGCCCATCTCACATGCCAAAAGCAACGAATCGAGGGTGACATCGCCGGCTTGGACGTAGTAGGTTCCCATAGTTGCAACGAGTCCAAAAAAGACAAAAACAAAGAGCTCGCCAAAACCGTAGTAACCGTAGGGCTTCGGACCGCCGGTATAGAACCAGCCAGCAAGTATCGACGCAGCACCGAGTGCAAGGAGCCAGGGAGTAGTAAGCAATGCAAGTATCAGCCCCAATAGCGCCGCTAACAAAAATGATAAATAGGCCGCAATCTTGACCGATTTAGCTTCGGCCGCTCCAGACGCTACGAGCCTCATTGGGCCGACTCGTTCGGAGTCGGTCCCCTTCACCCCATCCGAATAGTCGTTGGCGTAGTTAGTTCCGACCTGCAAGGCGAGTGCTACGCCAAGCGCCAAAACCGCCCTTGAGAAAGCGAACTCGCGGTCCCCAATCGCTAACCCGCATGCTGCGATGACCGGGGCTAATGCTGCGGGCAATGTCTTAGGTCGCGCTCCCAGATACCACTGGTTGATAGTCGCCATTTCTAAAAACACCCCGAAAACTCACTGAAGTCGGGATTGCGCTTTTCGGTGCAGCCATCCGAACTCTCTTGCGCCTCGTCGAACCAATAGAACAAAAACGTCTCATCCGCTACGAATTGTCGCAACCGTTTCAACCCATCGCCGTCGGCATTGAAGGGCGCATTTGGAATCCGAGGGGCCAATGCCGACCACTCTGCAATCTCGGCTGGCCATTCGGCGGCCTCGATCTCCAACATTTCAATAGGCATAAAAGTAGTGCAGAGGTTTTCGGAAAAGGCCGCTTTCAGGTCTCGCCGCCTAGCGAAAAACCGGTTCGGTTCCGCCATTGCCATTTCGACGTTGCGCAATGGCAGGCTAGCAGCATGTCGGTCGCCACAACCTCCCAATCTTGAAATGGTCGGACCAAAAAAGGCACTTTTGGCCCAGTCAATTAAGTCGCAGCAACAGGTCACATGGCCCTCGTCGACCGAGGGGGCTACTCCGGCCCTAGGACCTTTTCGATTCTGCCCAGCATCATCAAGCTCAAACAGTGCCCCTGGGGCAAACATTTCCTTCGCCCCGGGTCGGTTGACTGTGACATTGGCTATCCTGCTAGAGCTCTCGTAATTGCTATCAGTGCAGGACTCCCCATTATGCCAACCATTCGCCACTTGTACTCCTCAAACCCAAACTTACCTCTGGGCAAATAATCTGTTCCAATGGCAAAGTTAGTCGCGCTCAGAGTAGATCAGGGACCTCATATCCCATCGTTGGTCAGCAAAGTCTGGGGATCTGGTGATGCCGTCTCGGTAATTGACCAGCGACTAGACCAAAAACTCCAAGAAAGACAGATCCAAGCCATCCAGCCCGACTACGTCTACGACGAAGGCGGCAATATAACCAAGACCGGCTTCAGCTCAAAATTGAAACCGGGATCCGCCCTAGTGATTGCCACCTCGGGAACTACTTCTGATCCCAAGGCGGTGGTGCATACGATGGAAAATCTTTGTTCCTCGGCACTCGCCATCAGTAGCCGACTATCTACGACCACTAGCGACCACTGGATCTGTTCTCTGCCGATCTCCCACATAGGTGGAATGTCGGTAATCACCCGCTCGCTTCTAACCAATACCTCCGTAACGGTCCTAGAGAAACCGACACCACAGTCGATCGCCGAGGCAGCAGCGGCCGGAGGGAACCTCATCTCCATAGTCTTGGCAATGATGGACAGAATCGATCTGTCTCAATTCAAAACGGTACTGCTCGGCGCTCAGAATCCACCTTCCGGCCTCGCCGCGAACGTAGTCACTACCTATGGAATGACCGAAACCGGAAGTGGAGTCTTTTATGATGGACGCCCCCTCGATGGTGTCGAGTTTAAGCTGACCGATGCGGGCGAAGTCCTCATCAAGGGTCCGATGCTCGCCACCACTTATCGAGACGGGCGCCCGATACTGGACAATGATGGCTGGCTGCACACTGATGACTTCGCTACAATTAGTTCCAACGGGTCGCTGGAAGTGCGCGGCCGAATCACCGAAATCATTAATACCGGTGGCGAAAAAGTATTTCCCTTTGAGGTGGAGTCAGAAATCCTAAAGTCTCAAAAGGTGACAGACTGCGCTGTAATCGCTTTACCTGATCAAAAATGGGGCGAAAGCGTCGCTGCAGTTTTGGTTCCAAGAGATCGCCACGACCTTCCTACACTCGAAGAAATTTCCGAAATAGTCAGGGCTGAATTACCCCCTTGGTGCAGCCCAAAAGGACTCACATTTGTCGAGTCGATCCCTAGAACACCGCTAGGCAAGCCACAAAGGCGACTCCTAGCAAAAGAAATCATATCTCGTGGCCTAGATTTCCGGAAATAATCTGGCGGAAGATATCTAGGGCGTTGCTCCCTCTTGCGAACAATTCGTCTCTATGTCCTAGCCATAAAAAGGCCAATTCGAATAACGACTGGCCGTGGACCAACCCCAAAGGGTAGGCCTTATCGTCTAGCCAACAACTAGGCAAAAACCCTCAGTGTCGCCCTCAATCGACTTTAATGCCCGAAGCGCCGCTTGGTAATCATCGTGAACGAACACCTCTCAAGTTAGCGAGATTGAATGCTAAGACCGACTTGCGCAAGCCATTGAAACTATCCAATAGCCACAACAATACCAATCTTCAAACCTGTTGAAAT
>JAKBHQ010000466.1 GCA_021836665.1 Thermoplasmata archaeon | reverse complement strand
ATGTTGGGACCGGTAGTGCTCTCGGTGATTGTCCTTATCTTCTTCCCAGAGACCATGGGCGAGACCCTGGAAGAGATCAATCCTGACGACCTCGGCAATGATTTCCCTAAAGGGCTTATTTAGCTTTATCGTCCATCCAGAACTAGGCGTAGTTGAGGGATAGTCGAGGACCGGTTTTAATCCTCGACCATCCACATTGAAATAATTTGTAGCTTGACTCGCTAGCTCAGGCTGCCCTTTGCCTTGTCGGCTAAGAGGAAGAGAAGATATGTCAGCCCTGCAACTAGCGCACCAGCGGCGAAGCCAAGGCCATCCTGTCCGATGAAGCCTTTCGCTAAGGGGCCGGTATAGACGGATGAACTGGTCCACGCAAATCCGAGCAGATCGCCGATTAGCCACGAGGTGAGGGCGACCCAGTTGCCAGGAGATACTGGACCTGGCTTTTTGGACCAGACCTTCCGATTAGCGATCCCGACTGCGAATACGATGGCCCAAGCGCTGATGGGAACCGCAAGTAGCTCAACGAGGCTTACCAGGGTCGAAAGGACCGATCCCGGCCTGGATACGATCCAAGCTCCGGCAACGATTACCAATGCTGCATCTACTAATACCGTCTTTGAGCGCTCAAGACGCACCCCGAGGGCCAGCAGGCTTAGGCCCGAAGAGTAGAGTCCGAGGATCATTTGGGCGATTAGCCCGGCTATCGCCAATATCAGGTACGGGATAGTGGCCCACGCTGGCAGGATGGTCCGGATCGCCCCTATCGGATCTGCGCTCTGAGCTAACGAGGTGACCGACTGGGCGAGGAAGTAGCCAAAGATTACCAGGGCCGCAAACGGAATGCCGGCGCCGAGGGCCGTGAACCCCGCCACCTTGTAAGACCTCTCTGATCGCGGAAGATACCGGGAATAGTCGGCGCTCACGTTGACCCAACTTACTCCGCCGCTTGCGGCGATAACCGATCCCGCCGCCAAGAGCATGCCGAAGGGGGCTGCGTGAGCCGGGTGAGTGGGAGAAAGCGAGATCCTCGATGCGATGAGCACCGCCATTGCGATGGTTGCTAGTCCGAAGACCCAGGCGGTAATTGTTTGGATCACCATGATCGTGGCGTGCCCAAGGCGACTAGCCAAAAGCGATATGGCGACGATCGCCGCCAATATCAAAACGGCTACCGCGGTTCGCTCGCCGTGTTGCAAGCCGGAGCCGAAAATAGCGAGGACTGCCTCGGCTGCGACTACCGCAGTGATCGTCTCCCACCCGACGAGACTTAGCCAGCTTGCGAGGGCTGGCCCTTTGTTGTACCTGTTTCCAAAGACTCGACGAGAGAGGGCGAGCATGGGTTCGCCACCCTTTTTCCCCGCCACACTCAAGATGCCGACGGGGATAAAAGAGCCAATCGCTGCGACTATCCCGACGATTATTGCCTGTAAGGGGTCAAGCGACATCGCCGCCATGATCGCCCCGTAGACGACGGCGATTAGTCCGAGATTTGCCGCCATCCAGAGCCAAAAGAGATCCTTGGCTTTTCCTTTTCGGTCGGCATCGATGACCTCTTCGATGCCGTATGATTCAGGCTTCCAAGGTTGGTTTGAGCGAATAGCGCTCGCGGGTAGGTCAAGTCGGGACGCTACTGCGTCAGAATCAAGGGACATTGCTATGCCTCCATACTCGGCTACCGGTTCCACGGGTAGCTATCGTGGTCAACGAGGCCGGTCTCCTGGCTCTCGGATCACTGTCAGCGCCCGCCTTCCCGGGGAAAAACCCCAGTGGCGCTATGGGCGCAGACTCCCCGATTACAGTGGCGGGCCCGCTCCGGAATTAAACCGGATTCCCGATTCTCCCCACGGCCAAAGGCCGAATTTGGGGCACCTCGTGACAACTGAACACAAAAGATACCACTCGTGTTGTCCTGGCGCAAGTCGTTTTGTTTGCACGAGCGTGGCTTGTGAAGCCCTTTTCGACGCCTAGACCACAGGCGTCAGGTTTGGGTTGGGAGCAAAGCTCGGGACGTTAGTCCAGATTTGTTCGCCGAAAGGTGGCAACTTCCGCCGGACGATCTCCTTATGGACGGTTAGAAACTTGGATTTTGATGCGGTCATTAGAGCACTTATCTGGGGAGATCCTGGGTAGCGCTCGCTACCTTCTTCGTTTGGTCGCCAGGTGTGGAGGGCTAAAAAGTGGCAGAACTGAAACTTAGTTGCCCGCGTCGTTGGCTAGGGTCTCATAGAGGTCTTTTTTGAATCGCGTTGAATTGAGGAAAAATGCTGTGGCGTCTATTGCTGAAGGTTTCAAAGCCTTACTACCGGGCGATTTCTCTGGTTATGGCGCTTATAGCTATCCAGACGATCGGCAACCTGTACCTTCCTAACCTCAATGCGAATCTGATCAACGATGGAGTTGTAACGGGCAACCTCGGATATATTTGGCGGACCGGTGGGGTCATGGTAGGGATCACACTCGTGCTCGGTGCAATCTCGGTCGTGGCGGTCTACTTTGCCTCAAGGACTTCGATGGGCATCGGCAGGGACTTACGGAGGCTGATCTTTGACCGGGTTCAGTCATTTTCTGAGCATGACATGGTCCACTTTTCGACCCCAGCGCTAATTACCATGAATACCAACGATGTCCAGCAGATCCAACTCTTCGTGCAGGTCGCCCTGACGATGATGGTTATGGCCCCGATCATGGGTGTCGGAGGGATCCTGATGGCCCTTAGGGAGGACGTCCACCTCTCTTTGGTTATCGTGGTCGTCGTCCCCCTGATGGCTCTTGTGCTCACCCTCATGATCAGGACGGTGGTGCCCCGATTTCAATCGATGCAGCTCAAAATAGACAAGATAAACCAGATTCTTCGAGAGCAAATTACCGGGATCAGGGTAATCAGGGCCTTCATAAAGACCAAGGAAGAGGAGGTCAGGTTTGAGGGAGCTAATGCCGACCTCACCTCAACAGCGCTAAGCATCAACCGAGTTTTTGCCCTCGCAATGCCGGCGCTGATGGCGATTTTGAACCTGTCGACCGTGGCGGTTGTCTGGTTCGGGGGCCACCTTATAAGTAACGGACAGATGCCGGTTGGAAACCTTGTCGCCTTTATCACCTATATATCGCAGATATTCTTCTCGGTGATGATCGCCGTTTTCGTGGTGGTCCTTCTTCCTCGGGCAATCGCTTGCGCCGATCGCA
>JAKBHQ010000503.1 GCA_021836665.1 Thermoplasmata archaeon | reverse complement strand
TCAAAGAGCTAGTTCGCCTTGTGGTCGCCCAGTTTCCGAAGGCTGCGCGGGCCTAATACTTTCGAGGTTCGAGCAAGTAAATCTTGGCAATAATGCCCTCTCTCAAATGACCGCATAAATTGCGCCGAGCTAGCCAGTATCTATAGCCTGACACTTCACATCTTCAGCCCTTGTACCTTCTTAAAATCCCCCTCCATTAAGCCCAAAAAAAACAGTTACAGCAGAATCATCCATCTATCCGTAGCTACCTGAATATTTTCGGATTTCGGACCTAAATACCGCCAAAAACGCAATGGAGATAGCTGCAGAGTAGACTCGGTCCCCCTGTTGAGCACATTGTTGTCTCCATGTCAACTTACCGGACGAACGGTGAGAGCGCTTATCGGCTTTTGCTAGTTTTCCTCGGCAGCAACCTGAAAAATGGGCTTCCGAATCCAGATAGATTACGTACGGCGGTCAAAAAACTAGTGTCCAGATCTAGTCAGCAAATGTCGTTCATCAATGTCTGTAAAATTTTTCACAGGTCGCTTAGCTTTATAGGTATCAAGAAGTTAGAAGCGCTCGACGGCATTGGCCCATGCTCGATGGTCTCAAGTGGCTCGTCGCAGTTCCAGGCTAGTTTTTCAACGAAACTCAAAACTCTCGCTTCGTGCGATCTTGTCGAACTGAATTCTAAGCCAACACCATTTGCTGGCCAGTTCAGCCATGGAGGCGAGGCCATGAGAGTAATTTGGAAAGGCCGCCAGTTGGGAATTTAACCGCCAAACCAGTAACTCATTGAGCCAGTCAAGCTAAAAGATCAGAAGCGGGCTTGGCATCCGAGGTAGCTTGCAATTTACCGTTGACCTCCTCCCTTTCCCTCCCTCACAAAAGCCGATTTCCGGGTGTACATAGTGGGTCACGCCACCTCTTCTTCCGGGGGTTGAGGTTTCGATCTCGCTAAATGGCTTGCTAAGTCGGAACCTGACCCATCCGGCCTTGGGCACAAGTATTTCCCCCCACTTGCGACTGAGTTTTCCGACTGAGAGATCTCGTAGGTAAAATTCTTCTTTATCTCCAGCTTTGCGCCAGGTGGGGCGAAGGAAGTGTGCTCGGTCATTCCACAAGTTCCCAAAGGACCCAACTAAATCACCTAACGCCTGTTGTTGGACTGCCGATGACCCCTCTTTGAGCCAGGTGAATCCTTGCCTTGCTTCAGCTAGCTCTTTAGTTTGGGTGAGGTAATTGATCTTGGCCGTCCTGTCCTTGCGCCAGAGATTGCTTTGTTCGAGACCCAAGTTGTAGACGAAACGCCCATTTGGGCGGTGCTTGAGTAGGAATTCGTTGTTATTCAAGTTCGGGTACGACCTCTGGCAGATGCTCGTGGGTCCAGTTTTACGACTGGGGGTGGCCTTGACCTATGTCGAAACCATGCAGAGGCTTCGGCGTTAGCGCTATTCCTCACCTCCCTTACGGAAAGGGTTTTGACGCGTAGGTTGATCAATCTATCGAGCTGGCCGACAAGAGCTTCGGCTTGATGCAAAGGTGATCAGCTTCGCAAACCGCCTCCACGAACAACCCTTTGACACAATATCGATCAGCAATTTCTCGAGGGTGATCGAAACTTTTCGCTGGGTTTCCTGTCGGCAAGAGATAGGCCAAATGTTGTCCATAAGGTGGAAGTTGGCGACCATTTAAAGGGTCCTCGTGAATGACGAAACGAAAATGGACAACGAAAATGGACAACGAAAATGGACATTGCCCTAATAGTTTCTATCGAAGGTCAGAATGCTCATTGCCGAGTATGTTCGAGTTGCTAGCCCGAGCTCCGATCTTCGATTATGGAAATAGCCAGCGGAGCCTGGCGATTTCTTCTGAGATTTTGGTCTTAGCTTGACAGTGAACCTATTCTGAAAATTGGGCAAATCCTTCCAGCGGTCATGTTCTTGAGCTCAAAGTTATGTCGCTCCTACCTAGTTCGGAAACCGAAGCCACTCCCAAAAGTGTCATCACATATTCGATCTCGATACGTAGTTCAATAAGATAGGAAGCAAGGCCCAGCGCACCGCCCACAGCAAAGGCCCACGCAGCATTCCTGCCTATCCCCACTGAACTCGCACCCATACATAGAGCCTTCACGACGTCCGCCCCATTTGATATACCACCGTCAACTGAAACTCTCGACGATTCAAAATTATCCCAGAGCCTCCACAAGGCATCCGCTGTAAGAACTGTATCGTCCAACTGACGCCCACCGTGATTCGAAATCACGACGCCATCGGCCCCTTCCGCTAGGGCACCATACAGATCAGACTGCCTGATAACTCCCTTGGCGGCCACCGGGAGGTCGACCCTAGCTTTTAATAGCCTCAAAGCACCAAGTCCAATACCTGGATCCTGGTTCAAAGCGTTATCTCGGCTCTTGGGCTGAAATGGAATATCATCGGCACTTTTTGTGCTGGAAAGCCTTCCCTCTCTCACCAAACGATCATAAAGTTTGTCGGCGTACCCCTCAGGCGGGGCGAAGCCCATTTTCAAATCCGAGAGGCGCATGCCAAGAACCGGAGTGTCTACAGTTAGCAAGAAAAGAGAGAATCCGTTTAATTGAGCCTCTTCTGCAAGTTGAAATGTCACTTCCCGCTCGGCCATGAAGTAGACCTGAAAGAATAGTTTCGCACCGCTTGAGATAGCTTCATCGGCCTGCCAAAAATGCTCAAGCATGTGTTTGTGAAATCCACTCAGCTGTCCAAAAAGCCGCATCCGCTCGGCTTCATCAGACGCAATTTCAGCCACTTCACTGATTGACGTGGTAGTTCGGGATGAAAGACAGTACGGAACATTCACTAAATTGGCTGCCAGTGCAAACTGTGATTCTGCACCGCTATTTAGAAGTGATTGAAAAGCCATCGGGGCTACATAAAGCGGAGTGGCCAGTTCAACGGAGCAGAATTGCGATCGACTTGAAACAGTTTTTCGCTCAATTGGTATTCGCGGAACAAAGTCGTAGCTCGCCCATGAATCCTTGGACCTCGCTAGGGTTCGCTCGCGGGTTGCACCGGACCGATAGTAGTTGTAATTTGAGGGCTCAAGTATGACTCTCGCCTGATCCTCGATATCGCGATAAAGCCAGTTGAAAAGTTCATTCGCCATGGTTACGAAACTACAACCAAGTGGGCCTCCCCAGTCGTCACAATTATAAAATTCA
>JAKBHQ010000123.1 GCA_021836665.1 Thermoplasmata archaeon | reverse complement strand
TCGCCAATGATACTGGGTCGCTGACGCTGAATGCAGACATTCGCTCAGGGTGCCTTTTTGCCAACTGAGAGTTCGATCGACCGTATTGAAAATTTTTGACTATTTGCTTAATGGGTTTCTGATCTATGAGGTGGTAGGCCCAAGCTCGCGGGTCGTAGACTGCAAGACCCTTGGCTTCAGCAATCCGCCAAAGCAAATCGACGTCTTCACCATAACGAAGGCCCTCGTCGAAGCCACCTAGTTCCAGAACTGCGCTCCGTTTAACTAGAAGGACTGCGGAAGGAAAGTACTTTGAGGTTTTTTGTTGGCTCGGGTCCAAGTCGCCGACGCTGAAACTGACCCTTCCCATGTCTAACGGAAAACGGGTATGGAAAGCTCGCTGTAAAAGACCGGGATCGCTTCCGTTGCCACCGGCGACTATCCGAGGACCGACTATGAGGACCTCAGGTATTTGAGTCCAACAAAGGAGTCGACTAAGCGTAGAAGTGACCAGCTTGACGTCCGAATCGACGAAAAGGACGTGCTCGTGAGTTGATCTAGCGAGGCCGAGATTCCTCGCCGAAGCGGGACCACTGCCCTGTGTAATTCTGATATGAATTGCCCGATACTTAGCGGAGATTGCTTCGACCAAGGCGGCGTTGCGACTCCCATCGTCCACAACTATTAGTTCGTTCTCTGGGTGGAATTTTCTGATGGATTCTAAACAGGCTTCAAGCTCTTTGCAATGGTCTTTAGTCGGGACGACAATTGAAACCATCTCTTTGGCGTCATCGGATGAGTCGGCATAGATCGGCCTGACTAGCCCACGGCTGGCCAACGGAATCAGCTTGGAGTTCCAGCTTGAAAATGTGCCGGCGGACTGCTTGGAATCAGGGCTCGTCGCCTGGGTGCCGAGCCGGAGCTTTACCATGCCCAGAGGGTTGAAGCTGACCATCTCTATGCGACCAGGGACTTGAATCGACCGAGCCCGATCTAGTTCGAATCTCAACTAACTCGTCCTCGTCTAAAGCAATGCAATCATACCCCAACCGCTGGGAGCGGTTGGGGGTCGGGCGTGTTCTGACGACTATGCACCAGGCGGGTGCGACCAGGTCACAGATGTCCGGCTCAGTCGAAGGTGATCATTCCTCGAATATTGCGCCCATCGCGCATATCCTGATATCCTTCGTTGATCTCGTCGAGGCTGTAGGTCTTGGTAACGAGCTCGTCGAGCTTTAGTTGGCCATCCATATACCACTTAAGTAGTCGAGGAATATCGAATCTTGGATTGGCGGACCCAAATATCGACCCCCGGAGCTCTTTTTGGTAAAGAGTTAAGTCAAGTAGTGAAAGCTGGACATCACTCTGAAGCCACGGCGAAATGGCCGTGACGACGACTTTACCCATTTTCCCCACGAGACCGAGAGTCGGTGCGATTAGGTCTCCAGTAGCTACTCCAGTGGTGATGATGGCTACGTTAGCTAGTTTCCCCCAGGTAATTTCCTTGACTAACGGCAGGGCCTCTTCGAGTGAGCTAGCGAAATGGGTAGCCCCGAAGATTTTTGCCTGATCAAGTTTGAATTGAATCGGGTCTACGGCAACTATCTGGGCCGCTCCTGCGATTTTGGCCCCTTGTATGGCATTGACTCCAATGCCACCACACCCGACCACGACTACGGTATCTCCGGATCTGGTTCCACCTGCGTAGATCGCAGAACCGACGCCGGTGGTTACTCCACAGCCGACTAGCGATGCCTTATCGAGCGGTATGTAGTCCTCGATCTTGATCGCACTTGACTCGTGAACGACGACGTAGGGAGAGAAGGTACCCAGACAACACATAGTCCCTATGTCATGCCCCTTAGCGTGGATGCGCTGACCGCCAGCGAGCTCCTCCCCGGAGAGGATGAGGGCACCTAGGTCGCAGAGATTCTGATGTCCGGTCGAGCAGGCCTCACATCGTCCGCATGAAGGAATGAAACCAAGTACCACGTGGTCACCCTCTTTGAGGGCGGTAACACCCGGTCCAACAGCCTCGACGATTCCTGCACCTTCGTGTCCGCCCACAATCGGGATCGGAGATGGGAGATCACCGGTGAGGAGGTGCTCGTCTGAGTGGCAAAGGCCGGAAGATGCTAGCTTAACCCTCACTTCTCCCGCTTGAGGGTCATCGAGATCTACCTCCTCGACGCTCCAGTCCTTGCC
Organism: Thermoplasmata archaeon; assembly: GCA_021836665.1. Next base: position 1,016 of record JAKBHQ010000123.1, on the reverse strand, counting down.
GACTTCCCACAATACTGCGGCTCTAGTTTTCACGAACACCCCCGGTATCGAATCGATGCGATAACCAATGATAGGCGGATCTGGTGTCAAATTAATGGCGTCGGGCAAATCTCTCCACAGCTGCTCTGGGAGCTACTCAATCTTTCGAGCTTTCCTCAACGAGCACCGCCTAGAAGACTGCTCGGTCTCGCCAGTTCCACCGTCTAGCCAGTTTTCATCTTGATTCGCCTGGGGACAACGTGTCCTCGTTGGTAAGCTCGAACAAGAGACTTCGACTCCGATGGCGGCGATAAGTAAGACGCTGTGGTGCCAGCATCGACAAGAATTTCAGACTCGGAACTTTTTGACCTATGGTGATATTTAAATGCATTTTGTGACGGAGGAATGACCGAATGAGCAGCTCGTTTGTCCACTTGCATACTCACAGCGAGTTTTCCATGCTAGACGGCGCTTCCAAATTAAAAGATCTCGTTTCCGCAGCGGTGAAGGATGGGCAGCCAGCATTAGGCGTAACCGATCACGGCAACATGTACGGGGTTTTGGATTTCTACAAGGAGTGTAAGAAGCAAGGCATCAACCCCGTCATCGGCATCGAGGCATATATGGCAGCGAATTCCCGACTCGAGAGGCCGACCAGAAAGGGCAAGGTCGACGATACCGGAGGCGAGTCGGAGGGTGGCGAAAAACTTTACTATCACCTGACCCTGCTTGCCGAAAACTCGCAGGGCTACAAGAATCTGATCAAGCTCTCTTCTTTGGCATACCTCGAGGGTTATTACTACAAGCCGAGGTTGGACTGGGAACTGCTCGAACGTTATCACGAGGGTGTGATAGCGTCTACCGGTTGTCTTGGCGGACTCGTTTTACAGGCACTTTTGAGAGACGATTTCGAGCAAGCTAAAAAAACCGCCGGAAGGCTGCAAGATATTTTTGGTACCGACTCACTCTTTGTCGAATTGCAAGATCACGGGCTCAAAGAACAGATCAAGACGAATCCCGATCTAGTCCGTCTTGCA